>CAMGDO010000012.1 GCA_946042585.1 uncultured Clostridia bacterium | reverse complement strand
AGTTCATACACCGCCTCCGTGCAGTCCACCTTTTCCATCTCAAAGGCCGCAGGGTTTGACTGAAGCGAGGAAAGCTCCAGCAGGTCGTTCACCAGCCGCGACAGGCGCATGATCTCGCTGACAATCATCTCATAATACCGCTGGCGATCGTTTTCATCCGTCACCAGCCCGTCGCGCAGCCCCTCGGCAATGCCGCGCATGGAGGTCAGCGGCGTGCGCAGCTCATGCGAAATATTGGCCACATAGTCGCGCCGCGTGCGCTCCAGGCGCTCCGCCTCCGTCACATCCTGCACCATCGCCATGCCGCCTCTGCGGCTGCCGGCACGCTCGGGCAGCAGGGTGAAGGATACCGAAAGCACCTTTTCGCCGCACTGCATGCGCAAGGGCTCGCGCGGCGCGGCAATGCATTCCTTCAGCCACGCGCACACACGGGCATAGTCCGCGCTGTCCCTGCCGCCAAGCAGCGCCGCCATCGCTCCGTTTTCATGCAGCACGGCGCCTGCGGCGTCCATGGCCAGCACGCCCTCCCGCAGCCCCTCCAGCACCACCTTGAGCAGGTCGCGCTCATAGCGCAATTCACCAATCATCTCGCCCAGCCGCTGCGACATATCGTTGAACGCGCGCCCGACGGGCGTCAGATCAGGCGGCAGCGGCGTTGTCACCTGCACCAGTTCTCCCTCGCTGAGCTTCTGCGCTGCCTCCACGATGATATCGGAGGGCTTGCTCATCACATGCGAAAGGTACATCAGCCCCGCCAGCACCACCAGCGCGATGGGAATGACATACTGCAGCAGCAGCCTGCGGAAGGAGCTCACCGCGCTCGTCGCCGCAGCCATGGATTTGCCTGCCAGCACCGTGCCGTGCGCGCCGCGCTGCCCCAGCAGCAGATAATCGCTGCCCACATCCAGCGTCTGCACGTTGTCCATGGGCAGATTCAGCGGCATAACGGGCAGCGTCTGCTGCGCAGGCATCCCCTCTGTACAGCACAGAATCTGCCCGCCCTCGTCCATCAGCATCATGTATACGCCCGTCAGATTCAGCGTGGGGTTCACGCTTGCATTCAGCTCCTCGCGCGTAATCTCGCCGCGGGCGAAGCTGTCCAGAAAGCTCAGCCCCTGCTGCACGCTCTGCTCCATCTCCCGGCGGGACATGCCCACATAGCTGTTGCGCACCAGCATGGTGGACAATAAACACGCTGACGTGGCAATGATGATGACGCACACAGCCAGCATCACCATCAGGCGCTGCACATACGAACGGAATCTAAGCATCCTCCACCTCGATCTTATAGCCCACGCCGTACACCGAGCGCACCTTCAGGCTGCTGCATTCAGGCAGCTTTTTGCGGATGCGCTTGATCGAAGTATCCACCACGCGGCTGTCCCCGTCAAAATCAAATCCCCAGATGGAATCCAGCAGCTGCTCGCGCGTGAACGCCTGCGCGGGATGCGCCGCCATCAGATGCAGAATTTCCACCTCTTTGGGCGAAAAAACCACCTTTTCGCCGTTCACATGCACCTCATAGCACAAGCGGTTGATTTCCGTATTGCCTGCCCGCAGCACATTGTTTTCGGGCGAGGTCTGCAGGGAGTTGAGACGGCGGAAGATCACCTGAATGCGCGACACCACCTCGCGCGGCGAAAACGGCTTCACAATATAGTCGTCTGCGCCCAGGGCAAAGCCCAGCAGGCGATCCACCTCCTCGCCCTTGGCGGTGAGCATGATGATGGGCGTCATGCTCTCCTTGCGGATATCCGAGCACACCTGCGTACCGCTGCACCCCGGCATCATCACATCCAGGATGACCAGATCGGGCCGCATGCGGCGAAACGCTTCCATCACATCGTCGCCGCGGAAAACGGAATACACATTATACCCGTCGCGGTTCAGATACAGCCTGAGCGACTCGTGAATGCCCACCTCGTCGTCGGCAATGAGAATCAGCTTTTTGTGATTCATTCTGCTCTCCTCCGGTACAAAAAAACGCAGGGATTGCGTCCCCGCGTTCTGACTGGCTGAATATCCGGCTGCGTCAGGCAGCGCCATCGCCCTGCCTCATCGCCCCAAGCCGTTCTGCGCGCCCTTTCAGGCGTTCAGCTCATCCTTCAGCGCCTTGCCGGGCTTGAAGGACACGGATCTGGACGCATCAATCTGGATTTCCTCGCCGGTGCGGGGATTGCGGGCGGCGCGGGCAGCGCGCTCCTTCACTTCAAAGCCGCCAAAGCCCACGATCTGCACCTTTTCGCCGTTCTTGAGCGCCGCCACCATGGCGTCCACCGCAGTGGTCACTGCCTTCTCGGCATCCTTGCGGCTCATGTCCGCACTCTTGGCAACGGCGTTGATCAGTTCGGATTTATTCATGGAAAATGTTCCTCCTTTTAATTGGCATATATTGCCAGCGCCCCTTAGGGGGCGAAATCATCAGGGTCCTATGAAAGTATACATAGTTTTTGGTGCTTGTCAAGCTTTGGGCGGATTTTCCCCCGAATTCGCTGCATTTTCATCCTTTTCCACCTGCCGGATGAAGCGCAGTACCGCGTCGTGCACTTCCTCCTCGGCGCATTTTCCCTGCGCGCGCATCTCCTCCAGCGCCCGCAGCAGAGCTCCCGCGCTCTCATCCTGAAGCAGCATCTGCGTGTCAAGCCCCGCATTTTTCGCCTTTTTGAGCACCTTTTCCGCCCGGAGCAGCGCCGGCAGTCCGTCGCTCACATCCATAAGAGCGGACGCGATTGTGGTATTCCCGCGCAGCAGCTGTTTCATACGCTCCCAGTTCTGCGATACCTCCTCGGCTGTGTCCGCATGGCCGCCGCCAAAGATGTGCGTATGGCGCTGCATCATCTTGCGGCAGATGCCGGTGGTCACGTCGCTCAGATCAAACGTGCCGTACTGCGCGCCGATATCCGCCTGAAACGCCACCTGCAGCAATACGTCGCCCAGCTCCTCCGCCACATGCTCCCAGTCCTCCTCGCGCACAGCCAGCGCCGTTTCGTGCGCTTCTTCAATCAGATAGCGCGAAAGCGTCGCGTGCGTCTGTTCCCTGTCCCACGGACAGCCGTTTTCGCCCCGCAGAATGCCCAGTATCCGCACCAGATCCCACAGATCATGGCGCTTTCTCTGCGTCAGCGGCAGAGCGGGCAGATACGCCGCCGCCGTGTGGTCGTATTTTTTCTGCCGGTCCAGCTCGCACAGGGGAATGCGCACATACGCGCGCTGCGCCTTTTCGGACGGCGGGAAAAACAGAATGTCCGTTTCATCGCCATACCACGGCGCCAGCTTCAGCTTGCATTCACCCGCCAGCATGCGCGTGTTCATTTCCACAATCAGCAGCCCGTCCTGCGTCTGCGGCACCGAAAGCGATGTGGCCGTGCACACGCGCACGGGCAGGCGGGCGCCCGCCGCCTGCAGCAGGGGAGCGCTGATGGGCAAACCACCGCTCACCGTCACGTTTTCGGGGCATTTTTTGAGCAGGCTGTCCACCGTTTCATCGCTGGCAGCATCCAGCACCGCGTATACGACATTTGCCCGCCGCGCGCGATGGATCACCGCTTCCGCAGCTTCCTCCACGAACGCGTCGAAATCCTCGCAGTCCTCGTGCAGATCATCCAGCGTGTCAAAGGCGATGCCGCGCTCCGCCAGCGCCCGGGCAGCCTCCGTTTCACCCGTGCGCAGCACCACATGCCGGGCCTTTTCCAGCGTTTCCAGCACGCCCAGCGTCAGATGCTCCCGCGCGCCCGGTCCCAGCGAAACAATCGTAATCCTATGCATGGCTTTGCTCCCTTTTCCACGTCATTTTTTCAGGCGGCGGCGAATGCGTCCGGGCAGATCCTCCGCCTTGATGGCCTTGAAGGCAAACGCGCTCACGGCATATACCACAATGCCAGCGCCCACGCACACAACCACCGCTGCCAGCAGCAGGGCGCGCCTGTTCAGGCACGCGTCGGTGAAGACCCATCTCCACAGCGCGTACACCACAACGCCCATCACTGCCGTAGCCGCCGCCGGGCGCAGCACAATGTCCTTCACGCTCAGGCGCCCCGCCGCATATTTGGATGTATAGTAGAGATTGGGCACCATGCTCACCGCATAGCACACCAGCGAAGCGATGGGCGCGCCCTGAATATTGATGCCGGGCACGCGCACCAGCGTATAGTTGAGCGCCACCTTGCAGGCTACGCCCGCCATCAGCGTATACATGGGAATGCGCTGCTTGCCGCAGCCCTGCAAAATGCCGCTGGTGGCCTGCACCATGGTGAACAGCGCAATCGTCAGCGCGCTCACCTCCAGCAGCTGCGCGGCAATTTCCAGCTGCGCCGGGGTAAATTCGCGGCTGAAGCCATAGCACAGATACAGGATAGGCCGCGCCAGCAGGCTCATGCCCACAGAGCAGGGCAGGCCAATCACCGATGCCACGCGCAGGCCCGTGCCGCTTTCGCGCGAAGCGGTCTCCCGGTCGCCGCGCGCCAGCGCGCTGGAAATGGCGGGCACCAGATTGGTGCTCATCGCCATGGCCAGGGCAGTGGGCACGTTAATCAGCGTAATCACCATGCCCGAATACAGCCCGTAGCGCAGCAGCGCGTCCTCATGCGTCATGCCGCCCGCCTCCATGAGATTGGTCAGCATGAAGCTGTCAATCCACCCTGCCAGCGGCACAATGCATGCGCCCAGCGTAATGGGCACGGCAATCACCGCCAGACGCCGGGCAATCAGCGCGTTGCTCAATTGCGCGCCGTCCTCGCGCTGCGCAACGGCGGCAAATTCGCCCCGCGCGCGCACATGCGCGATCATCATATAGCCCAGCGCCGCCGCCTCCGCCACCGAGGTGCCCAGAAGCGTCCCCGCCGCGCCCAGCGCCGGGCCGCCGCTGCGCATGCCCGCCACCGCCAGCGGCAGGGCAATAAACACCTTGCCCACCTGCTCAATCAGCTGGGAAATGGCCGTGGGCAGCATGCGCCGGTGTCCCTGCATATAGCCGCGCAGCGCGCTCATCACGCACACCAGCAGCAGGCTGGGCGCAATGGCGATATAGCCCGCCCTGGTCTCCGCCGTGCCGTTGCTCTGCGCCAGAAAATCCGAAAACGCAATCAGAAGCACCGTGGCAATCAGCCCCAGCGCCGTCAGCGCCCAGGCCGCCACATGAAAAATGCGCCGGGCCGCGCGCGGATCCTCGCGCGTTACATAATGCGATACCATCCGCGAGATGGCCACGGGAATTCCCGCCGAGGAAATCGTCAGCAGCAGATTGTAGGATTGGAACACCTTGGAATAGATGCCCAGCCCTTCGCCGCCGATATAGCTGGCCAGCGGGATGCGGTAAAGCACGCCCACCACCTTGCAGATCAGCCCTGCCAGCCCCAGAATGGAAATGCCGCCCACCAGCGACTTTGTTTTCTGCGTCACTCTTTTGCCTCCAAGCAGCTTCGTTCAGTATATTATAGCGCAAAAACGCACAATCGAAAAGGGCGCAGGGAACGAATCTTTCCCCACGCCGCTCCATCGCCGTGCTCTGCCCGTTTTATACGCGCGCCCAGGCTGTCACACGGTTGTCATACGAAGTGATCTCCAGCATCTCGCCCTCCTGCCAGTCCGGGCGCGGCAGATTGGCGTCCATATAGAAGAGGCGGTCGTCCTCCGGCTCCCTGGGATTGCCCACATTGACCACAAAGGGATAAAACATCACGCCCTCACGGCCGACCGCTGCCGTCTCCATGTGCTGAAATGTGCCGGTGAGCTTGCGCGTACGGCCGTTGAGCGCATGGTTCACATGCCGCCCGTAGGCAATAACGGGCGATATGAGCATGCTGTAGCCAAAGATCAGAAGCACGCACAATGCGCAGCTCATGAGCGTCGTCGCCCATTCGGGCCAGCGCAGGCCAAAGGATACGCCTGTCATCACCAGCAAAGCAGCAGCGGGTATGCCAACGCCCATCAGGCGCGCGCGCAGCTGATGGCGGTTTTCCTGATAATCTTCCGGCTGGTACATCGTCTGTTTCCTCCGCTTTCTCAAAAGCCTTTTCGCATATATTATACGGCAAAACGCGCGCAAAGTAAAGCAATGGCGCGCTTTTCGCACTTGATCCGCCTCCGCCCGGCGCGGCGAAAAACGCGCCCGGAATTTGACACGTTATAACCACCATGCTATAATAGAAAAAACTCACTCCGGAGGAGGATCAGAGCATGTCCCATCAATATGATACCATCGTATGCGGCGGCGGCCCATCCGGCTGGGTGGCCGCAGTGGCCAGCGCGCGCAGCGGCTGCCGCACCGCGTTGATTGAGCGCTTTTCCTTCCTGGGCGGCGCAGCCTCGGGCGGCTACGTCGTGCCCATCAGCGGCTGCTTCCACAACAGCGCCACCCGCGTGGTGGGCGGCATCGCGTGGGAGTTTATCTCCCGCATGGAAGCGCTCGGCGCCGCCAAGGTGGAATATCCCCGCGGCCATGTCTCCTTTGATCCCGAATACTACAAGCTGGTCGCGCAGCGCATGGTGCTGGAAGCAGGCGTAACGCTGTATACCAACGCCACGGTGACAGGCTGCACGGTGGAGGACGGAAACATCGCCCGCGTGCAGATCTTCAGCAAGAACGGCGCCGAGGAACTTTCCGCCGCCACCTTCATTGACTGCACGGGCGATGGCGACCTTTGCCATATGGCGGGCGTGCCCATGCAGGCGGATGATGATGAGGTGCAGCCCATGTCCATGTGCTTCCTGCTGGAGGGCGTGGATCTGACCACCGACCTGGTGCGCCCCTATATCCACCACAACGGTGTGGACGCCAAGCGTTCCGCCAATCCCGTCATTCACCAGTATCTGGCCGATCTGGCCGCTCGCGGCGAGGATGTGCCGCAGTTTGGCGGCCCATGGTTCAATACCGTCCTGCACGGCAGCTGCGTGGCGGTCAATATCACCCGCGGCGTTGGCAACGCCATTCGCCGGGAAGAGCTCACCGCCGCCGAAATCAAGATGCGCGAGGACGCCTTCCGTCTGGTAGAGCTGCTGCGCAAGGGCTTTGCGGAGTTTGCGCACTGCGCCATCGTATCCAGCGCCGTCACCGCGGGCGTGCGCGAAACGCGGCGCATCGTGGGTCAGCACACCCTCACCTGGCAGGAGGTGCTTGCAGGCGGCGCCCAAGACGCCGTGGCCTTCTGCTCGCATCCGCTGGATATCCACAAAAACAACGACAACCAGCAGAAATTCGCCGAGCTGCCCGTTCCCGGCGGCATTCCCTATGGCGTCATGGCCATCCCCGGCTATCCAAACCTGCTGGCGGCAGGCCGCTGCGTATCCTGCGACCGCTCCGTGCTGGCCACGCTGCGCGTGCAGGCCACGGTGATGGCGCTGGGCGAGGCTGCCGGCGTCGCATCAGGCATGCGCAGGGAAAGCGGCTGCGCCCTGACGGATGTGGATGTGAACGAGCTGCGGGCGCGCCTGAGAGACCGCGGCGGCATCGTGGAGGTATAACCGCCCTCCCCGTTCCGTTTTTTCGGAAGCCCCGGACACACAAAAACCGGCTGAAAAGCCGGTTTTTTGCGTTTGTTTGCCGTCTCAGCGATAGCCCTTTTCCGTCAGATAGCGGATACAGGGGCCTGCCCAGTCCGTCTGAATCATATTGTAGCCCAGCGCCGCCAGATGTCCCCAGCCCTCGTCGGGGCGTCCCATGGTATACAGATCATCCGTATGACCGGCGGAATGAACGGTTTTGTAATTAAACACGATGGCGTTCGCCCAGGTCAAAAGCCCCAGCCTGTGCATCCGCTCGTGATATTCAGGGGTGTTGAATTCGCTTTCCGGCGTTTTGAAAAGCGCCTCAGCGCCCAGATAATGCAGCGCGCGCGACGAAAGCATTTCCGAATCCCGGTCGGTATCGCGGGCAAAGGTCATATAGGCAATATCGGGGGCCAGCTGCTCCATCAGCTGATACCACTTCTCTTCCTGATCCGTCTTCACCAGCGCCTGATCCGCCATATCGTGTCTGCGCACCGCGCGGATGATCTCTTCAGGATAAAAGGGGAACTTGTCGATATTGATCACGCACTTGCCCTTGAGCTCCTCCAGCGCCTCGTCAAACAGCGGCACAGAATACTGCGTCTCCGCGCCCTCCGCATTGGCCAGATGCAGGGCGCGCACCTCGTCGTCATGCATTTGGGCAATCAGCTTCTCGGATTTGAGAAATACCGGCTCCATCTTGGGATGAAAGCAGTACAGCGTGCCGTCCAGGCTTCTGGACACATCCAGTTCCACAATGTCGGCGCCCTCGCTCAGCGCAGCGCGATAGGACATAAGCGTATTGCAGGGGATATTGCCCGCCCATGTGCCCCGGTGAGCGGCCACAAGCACCTTGTCACTGCACATTTCTCGCAAATCAAACATCGGTTGATCTCTCCTTATTTCTTTCGGCTGCTTTCCACCATGGGAAGGCCGGTGTGGTAGTCCAGCTGCCGCGTTTCGCCCGGCTCGTTTTCATACTGCCGCGTCCACCCGTCCACATTCCAGTCCGGCGCATACGCCGGCCGCCAGGGACGGCATTTCCACTGATAGCCGCGCAGGGGATCGCGCGTTTTGTTCATCCATTGCAGCACGCTGTCGTGCAGCGCGTCCCGCACCGCCGCATACTGCGCGTCATCAATCAGGTTCCGCGTGGAGAAGGGATCCTGCTCAATATCATACAATTCATCCCTGTCGCCCAGATGCATGGCAAAACGGTACCGGTCCGTAATCACGCCGCGCATGAGCTGCAGCCCGCCAAAGCCGTCGTGATCGCGCTCGTAGCGGTTGAATTCGATGAACGCCTGCCCCTCCTGCTCTTTTTCACCCGTGCTGAGCTGCTCCACAAGGCTTTCGCCGGTGAAGCTTTTCGGCACTTCCAGCCCCATATAATCCAGCACCGTAGCCGGCAGCGACGCATGCGACACCGCATGGCGGAACACCTCGCCCTTCAGGCAGGGGCCGCCCGCAAACACCAGCGGCACGCGCGCCACCTCGTCGTATACCAGCGGGCCCTTGTGATTGAGCCCGTGCGCGCCCAGCGCCTCGCCATGATCGGAGGTGAAGAGAATCATCGCGTCGGGCAGCTTTTCATGCACCCGGTCAATCACGCGGCCGATTTCGCTGTCGATAAAGGAATTGCACCCCAGAAACAGCGCCGGTCTGCGCGCCTTTTCGGGATTGACGGTCTTCTGCCACAGGCGCTGATAGACGGGCTTGTCCGTCATATCGTCATGATAGGCGGGGGTATCGGGCATGGCATAGTCCGCATACATGGAGGCATAGGGCTGCGGACACAGCGAAGGGCCGTGCGGCTCGTCAAAGGAGACCACCAGCAGGAAATCCTCCGCGGCAAACTCATCAATATACCGCAGCGCCCGATCCGCCACGCGGTGACCATAGGTAAACTCCGCGCTGACGCCCTCGCCCGTCAGGGCGGTTTTTCCCAGACGCGAACGCAGGCGCTGTTCGTCGCTGTCCATTTCATCCAGATAGCGCTTCATATCATACCAGTAGTCCGGGTTCCAGCCGTCCGGACACACGCCGTAGCCGAAATAGTCGCCGCCGTCCAGATGCCATTTGCCGATATAGCCGCACTGAATCTGCGCGCGCGACAATCTCTGCCCGATGGTTTTGATATCCGCTCCCAGGGGCATACAGTTGCCCAGCATACCGTTTTCATGGGGATACAATCCGGTAAACAGACAGGAGCGCGCCGGTCCGCACACAGGCTGGGTGGTATAGGCATGCTCAAAGCGCACGCCGCTCTCCGCCAGCGCGTCGATATTCGGGGTTTTCATATCTGGATAGCCATAGCAGCCCACCATATCAAAGCGCGTCGAATCGGTCATGATCCATACGATCTGTTTTTTCATATTTTATCCTTTCAGCGAGCCCATCATGATGCCCTTTTCAAAGAAGCGCTGCACCAGCGGATAAATCACCAGCAGCGGCACGGCGGACACGATGATGATGGCATATTTGAGCGCCTCATACATCAGCTGGGTGTTCACATCATCCACGCCTGCCTGCTCAGCCATATCTCCCATCTGGGACATAATCAGGATATTGCGCAGGAACACCTGCAGGGGCCACTTGGACTGCGCCTTCTGCAGATACATCATGGCTTCAAAATAGGAATTCCAGTGCGCCACCATATAATAGAGCGTCACAACGACGAGAATGGATTTGCTCAGCGGCAGTACAATGCGCACCATCGTGCGCAGCGGAGAGCAGCCGTCAATAGCAGCAGCCTCATGCAATTCGGCCGGCACGGAATGAATGAAGTAATTGCGCAGAATCAGCATATTGGTGGCATTGATGGCACCGGGCAGCAGCACCGCCCAGCGGGTGTTGAGCAGCCCCAGTTCCTTCACATTCAGATAAGACGGGATGATGCCGCCGGAAAAGAACATGGTAAAGGTGATCATCATGGTAATAAAGCCCTTGCACTTGAGATCGGGCATGGACAGCGGATAGGCCGCCATCACCGTCAGCACCATGTTCAGCATTGTGCCGGCAGTCGCGTAAAGCAGCGTATTGGCATAGCCGGTCAGAATATTCTTGCTGCGCAGCACGCTGGCATAAGCGCTGAAGGTGATATCCACCGGCCACAGCCACACCTTGCCGCTGATGATATTGATGGGCTTGGAAATGGATGCGCTGAATACATAGATCAGGGGATACAGCGTAACCACCGCGATCAGAATCGTCAGCAGATTGATGACGCCCTGAAAAACGCGATCTCCGCGTCCCATTTGAATCCGGTTGGCATTCTTTTTCCCCGGATGCCGTTTTGCAATCGTTGTCATGGCGCGCCCTCCTTACCACAGGCTCGTATCCGTCAGCTTCTTTGAGATCGTGTTCACGGTAACGAGCATGATAAAGCTGATCACCGAATTGAACAGACCGATAGCTGTCGAATAGTCGTACTGCAGCTGCTCCAGACCCTGCTTGTACGCATAGGTGGAAATCACCTCGGATACCGCCAGGTTCAGGTCGTTCTGCATGGCATAAGCCTTTTCATAGCCCACATTGAGCACCTTGCCCGCCTCCAGAATCAGCATGATGATGATGGTGGGCAGGATGGAAGGCAGGGTAATATAGATCCTGTCTCTTATACACATCTGACGCTGCCGACGAAGGCTTAGGTG
>CAMGDO010000011.1 GCA_946042585.1 uncultured Clostridia bacterium | reverse complement strand
CGAGCTGCGGCAGCTGTATCCCAACCCGAAGCCGGAGCTGAACTTCACCAATCCCTACGAAACGCTTGTGGCCACCATGCTGTCCGCGCAGTGCACCGACAAGCAGGTCAACAAGGTCACGCCGGCGGTTTTCCGCGATTTTCCCGATGCGCACGCCATGGCCGCCATCGATGCGGAAACGCTCTATCCCTATGTGAAAAGCTGCGGCTTCAAGACCAAAGCGCAGAACATCGTCGCCGCCTGCCGCATTCTGGTGGAAAAATTCGACGGCCAGGTGCCCGGCGATATGGACGCGCTCACATCCCTGCCCGGCGTCGGGCGCAAAACCGCCAACGTTGTTCTGGCCAATGCCTTTCATGTGCCCGCCATCGCGGTGGATACGCATGTTTTCCGCGTAAGCAACCGTCTGGGGCTGGCGGAGGCAGACAACGTGCTGGACACCGAGCGTCAGCTGCAGCAGGCCATTCCGCAGCAGGACTGGAGCGACGCGCACCACTGGCTCATCTGGCATGGCCGCCGCATATGCAGCGCCCGCGCCCCCCGGTGCGGCGCCTGCCCGCTCAGCGGCGTCTGCAAGGATTATCAGACGAGGAATGAACATGACTGAAAAACCCGCGCAATATGATCCCACGCACCGCCTCCACAGTGAGGCGGAACACGCCGGCCATGCGCATGCCAGCCACTGCGGGCTGTGCCGGATTGAGCTGGAAAACGTATCGGTAACCGCCGGGAGCGACACGCTGCTCAAAGACGTCAATATGCACATTCACTGCGGTCAGCTCACCGCTCTGGTCGGCCCTAACGGCGCAGGCAAAACCACGCTGATTCGCGCGCTGCTTTCGCAGATTCCATACACAGGCGCCATCCGGCACATTGACGAGCACGAACGCCGCCTGCGCTCCGTGCGCACGGGTTATGTGCCGCAGCAGCTGCCCTTTGACCGGCAGATCCCCGTCACCGTCACGGATTTTATTGCCGCTGCACTCACCCGCCGTCCGGTCTGGACAGGCATAAGCAAAAAGACGCGCGCGCGGGTAATGGAAGCACTTTCCCTGGCTCAGGCTGAAAAGCTGGCAAACAAGCAGCTTGGACAGCTCAGCGGCGGCGAGCTGCAGCGCATGCTGCTGGCCATGGCGCTCACCCCCACGCCCGATCTGCTCATTCTGGACGAGCCTGTGTCCGGCGTGGATCAGAACGGTCTGTATCTGTTTCTGGAAACGGTGGCTCAGCTGCGCCGCAGCTGTCACATGGCCATTCTTCTGGTGTCGCACGACTGGTCGCTGGTGCGCAAATACGCCGACAACGTCGTGCTGCTCAATCAGACCGTGCTGTGCGCGGGCAATCCCGATACCGTGTTTGGCTGTGAAACATTCCGCGAGGCTTTTCCCGCGCTGGGCAGGGAGGTGTGAGCATGCAGACCATCTATCGCATCATGGATGTGCTTTTGCCCTTTGAAATCTTCCGGTATGATTTCATGAAGGACGCGCTGCTGGCTATCCTGCTGCTCACGCCGCTGTTGGCGCTGCTGGGCACCATGGCGGTCAACCGCCGCATGGCCTTCTTTTCAGACGCGCTGGGGCACAGCGCGCTGGCAGGGCTGGGCATCGGCGTGCTGCTGGGCTTCAGCAATGTCACCGCGATTCTGGTGGTGTTTGGCATTCTTTTTGCCATCCTCATCACGCGGATCAACCGCACCGGCGGCGCCTCCAGCGACACAAATATCAGCGTATTCTCCTCCGCCGGCATTGCGCTGGGGCTTCTCATTCTGTCCGGCGACGGCAAGTACAAGCAGTATTCCAATCTTCTTGTGGGCGATGTGCTGACCATCCGCGGCAGCAGCAACCTGATCTGGCTGGCTGTCATGCTGTGCGCGGGCATTGTTCTGTGGGCCATTATGTATAACCAGCTGCTGCTCACCGCTGTCAATCCGCAGCTGGCGCAAAGCCGCGGCATCCGCGTCAGCCGGATCGAATACGCCTTTGTGATCCTGGTGGCGGTGGAAGTGATGCTTTCCATCCGCTGGGTGGGTGTTCTTCTGATCAATGCGCTATTGATTCTGCCTGCCGCCGCCGCGCGCAATATCTCCCGCAACGCCCTGCAGCACGCGCTATTTTCCGTGCTCATATCCGTTTTCAGCGGTGTGGCGGGTCTATGCATCTCCGTGCCGCTGCGCACCAGTGTCGGCGCCGCCGTGGTGCTGTGCGCCGCGCTGTGCTATGCCGTGAGCCTGCTCATTGCCCGGCTGCTGCGCATCCGGCTGCAGGCCTGATTTCTTATCATCCCACAACAACAAGGCAACAACAATGAGGTTTTCGCATGCGACTGTATCATAACTCCCGCTCCCTGGACTGCCGCGCTCCCTTTGGCGCTGTGCGCTGCGGCGATGTGATTCGTCTGCGCGTCTATTGCGACGGTTCCCCGCGCGCAGTCAATGCCGTATTGTTCTATAATGACCGTCTGCGCACCATGCCCATGCAGGCTGCCGATAACGGCGCATACGAGCTGCGTCTGGACGCGCCCAAGGGCCCCACGCTGATCTGGTATTATTTTGCCGCCGTAGCCGAAAACGGCGTCACGGTGTATCTGGGCAATCAGCGCGACCGTCTTGGCGGCATGGGCGATCTGTATGACAACGTGCCGCCCGCGTTTCAGATCACCGTATACGCGCGCGACTACATGCCGCCCGCCTTTCTGCGCGACGGCATCATGTATCAGATTTTCCCCGACCGTTTTCATCGCAGCCGTCCGCCCTTTTATTCCCGCGAGGATATCTATCTGCATGAAAACTGGAACGAGCCGCCGCTGGCGCTGTTTGATCCGCTGAACGGCGACACGCATTCAAGGGACTTTTTCGGCGGCGATCTGCGCGGCATCATCGAAAAGCTGGATTATCTTGCGTCGCTTCACATCTCCGTGCTGTATCTGAATCCCATTTTTTTGGCGCGCAGCAATCACCGCTACGATACGGGCGATTATCTTCGCATTGACCCGCTTGTGGGCACAGAGGATGACCTGAAGGAATTGTGCGCCGAGGCGGAAAAGCGCGGCATCCGCGTGCTGCTGGACGGCGTATTCAGCCATACGGGCGACGACAGCCTGTATTTCAACCGCTATGGCCGCTATCCCACGCTGGGCGCAGCGCAGAGCGTTGATTCCCCCTATTACAGCTGGTACACCTTCGAGCACTATCCCGACCGTTATCGCTGCTGGTGGGGTGTGGATACGCTTCCCGAGGTCAACAAGGAAAACGAGGATTACCGCCACTACATGCTGGATGAGGACGGCGTCTGCCGCCATTGGGTGCGCGCGGGCACCTCAGGGTGGCGGCTGGATGTGGCGGATGAATTGCCAATGCGCTTTCTGCGCGATCTGCGCACCGCCGTGCGCGCAGAGAAGGAGGACGCCGTCCTTCTGGGCGAAGTGTGGGAGGACGCGAGCAACAAAGTATCCTACGGCGCGCAGCGCTGCTACTGTCTGGGCGACACGCTTGACAGCGTGATGAACTACCCCCTGCGGGAAGCCGCGCTGTCCTTTGTCAAGGGCGAAATCGATGCCTTTGCGTTTACGCGGCGCATTGAAAGCCTGCGTGAAAACTATCCCATGCCGTTCTTCTATTCCCTGATGAACCTGATGGGCAGCCACGACCGCGCGCGCGTGCTGAATGTGCTGTGCGGCGAGGAATGGGAAGGCGTTGACGCGCTCTACCGCGGACGGTGCAAGCTCAGCGACGGGCAAAGACGCCTGGCGGTGCGCCGGCTGCGCGAAATGTGGAAGCTGTATGCCGCCATGCCCGGTATGCCCTGCCTGTATTACGGAGACGAGGCCGGCATGGAGGGCGCTCCCGATCCCTTCTGCCGCGGCACCTTCCCCTGGGAGCAGGAGGATCAGGAAATCCTGACGCTCACGCGCGAAGCGCTGGCGCTGCGCGCGTCCCGGCCTGTGCTGCGGCGCGGCGCATTTGAAATCACCCCTGTCGATCGCGACACCGTGCGCATCCGCCGCTTCGGACACGCGGGGTTCGATGTGTTCGGTGAGGAGCTGAGCGACAGCGACTATGAGGTCTGTATTCATTCCATCCATTCATAAGGCACTCATAAGGCATTCATAAGGAGGAAAGCATATGCTCATTTCTACCAACTCCGGTCTGCACAGCGCCCGCCGCAACGCGCCGCGCATCCCCATGGCGGAGGCCATGGACTTTTTCGCCCAGGCGGGCTTTGAGGCGGTCGATGTCAACTTCTGCGGTTCCATTTACCGCGAGCCCTTCCGCCATGAGCCCATTCTGGACGGCGATGGCTGGCAAAAGAATCTTGACGAAGTTCTGTCCGCCATCCGCCGCAATCATCTGGTCATTTCCCACACGCATCTCCCCTTCTATGATTTTGATATGAAAGATCAGGATGACCTGGCTTTCTGCAATCAGATGATGCTGCGCTCCATCGACGCCACCGCCCATATCGGGGCGACGCTCGCCGTGATTCACCCGCATCGCGACCCCCAGAAGCGCTCGCTGATTGACCGCACGGTGGAGCTGCTCACCCCGCTGCGCGATTATGCCGGCGAACGCGGCGTCACCCTGTGTCTGGAAAACATGTTCACCACCCGCCCCGAGGAGCTGGTGGAAATGGTTGACCGTCTGGGATGCGCCGCCTGCTGGGACGTGGGGCATGCCAACTACGGCGGCTTTGCGCAGTATCCCTCCATGTGCCTTGTCGGCAAGCGCATCAAGGTGCTGCATCTGCATGACAATTACGGCGTGCATGACGACCATCTGCCGCCGCATTTCGGTCAGATCGACTGGGACGAAGTCATGCGCGCGCTGCGGGATATCGGCTATGACGGCACCTTCAATTATGAGGTCAGCGCGGGCAACCTCCCCGAGGAGCTTCGCATGCAGAACGCCCAGTATATGGTTGCTGCCGCCCGCCGTCTGCTGGGGCGCAGCTGAGCCTGTTTTTCCCCGCTGCGCTCATGGTCTGGCGCAGTATCCCCCTTCATCTCTGACGGCCTGCCCCCTCTTTTCCGGCAGGCCGCCGCGCCGCATCCAGCGGCGTTTTTTTCTTTTTTTGAACCGGTTTATATTGACATTCTCTCCTGTGCGGGCGTATACTGGTTTTACGAAATTTAGATCGTTCTAAATGATGAGGTGAAGCCGCATGATCACGATCCGGGAAATCGCCGCCATTGCCGGTGTATCCAGAAGCACGGTTTCGCTGGTGCTCAACAACAGCCCGCTGGTCAGGCAGGAAACGCGTGAGCAGGTGCTTCAGGTCATCCGCGATACGGGCTATGTGCCCAACAGCAATGCGCGCAATCTGAGCCTGCGCGCCAATAAAAGCCTGGGCATAATTATTCTGTCCGATCTAAAGCGCAGCACAAGCTATGATTTTTCCAATTCCATCGGCCTGTATTCGCTCAACATCATGCGCGGCATCACGTCGCGTCTATCCGATACGGATTACAGTGTCATCATTGAGTATTTCTCTCCCGATTCCCCACAAGGCGAACCGGATGCCGCCATTTCTTCCGATGCTCGTGTTCTCTTGCCCAAGCTCATCCGCGAGCGGCGGGTGGACGGCGCGTTCATCGTCTGCGGCTATTGTCCTGAGCCGTTTCTGTCCGCCATGGCTGCCAGCGGCATTCCCTTTGTCACCATCGCTGCCGGTACACCCGAATCCGTCTGTGATTCAGTCGTTTCCGATCCCGCCGAGGGCATCTATATCGCAGCGTCCCTGCTCTTTCAGCGTGGGCGCCGCCGCCCGGCGCTGATCACCTGTCTCTCCTTCCGTTCCACCCGGCCGCGCATTGTCGGGTTCCAGCGCGCCTGCGAAGAGCACGGCGTGCCCTTTGACGAGGAGCTGCTTGTCCTGACCGGGCATAACAGCGGTCAAAGCGCCTATGATGCCATGCAGCAGGCGTTGTCCCGCGGGCTGCAGCCTGACGCGGTGGTGGGCTCCAACCCGCAGCTGACCGTGGGCGGCATACGCTGCCTGACGGAACGCGGCTATCGCATTCCGGAGGATATTTCCGCCGTAACTTATGAGGACAATGCCCTGTGCAGCTACTTTCTGCCCGCCATCACCGCTGTGAATATCCAGAAGGAAAAAATGGGCGAAAGTGCGGTGGAGCTGCTGCTGCACAGAATCTCATGCCCCGACGCGCCGTTGTCCTCTGTCACAATCCCTTCCTATCTGGTTGAACGCGAAAGCGTATAGCCGATATACTGCAAATCCAATCCGATCCATATAATAAAGGAGATGGCAAAATGATTGATTCCGAACTGACAAAGCGCTATGACGTCGTGGTGGTGGGCGGCGGTCCGGCGGGTATTGGCGCAGCTGTTGCCGCAGCCCGCTCCGGCGCGCACACCGCGCTGCTGGAACGCGGCGGCATTCTGGGCGGCATGATGACCTCGGGCTATGTGCAGCCCATTCTGGGCGCCGTTGCCCCCGGCAGCTTCTATGACGAAGTCGTCGCGCTGCTCAGCAAGGGACATGAGCATCTGCCCCCTGTTGTAACCCGCAACGGGCGCGAAGTGCAGATTGACGTGGAGGAAGCCAAGGCGCGCCTGCTGCGCGTTGTATATGAAAGCGGCGTGGAAATCCACCTGCAAACACCCGTTGTGGATGTTGTCATGGAAGGCGAGCGCATCGCCGGCGTTGTGGCAGGCACCGCCATGGGCCCCTGTACATTTCTTGCCGGCGTTGTGATTGACGCGACAGGCGACGGCTTTGTCGCCGCGCGCGCCGGAGCGGAGTTTGAAATCGGCCGCTCGCAGGACGGCCGCTGTCAGCCCACCACAATTGAGTTCACCATCGATCATCTGGACCCAGACCGCGCCATCACCTGCTTTGGCGGCAGCGATCCTGTCACATTGCCCAATGGCAAAAAATACAGCGAACTATGCAAGGAGGCAGCAGCCCGCGGCGAACTGCCCGAAAACGTCACCATCGTGCGCCTGCACGGCACCTGCTATCCCGGCGAACGCAATGTGAACGCCACCCAGGCCAACGGCTTTGATATTCTCAGCGCCAGGGGGCTGGTGGACGCGGAGCTGCTGCTGCGCGGACAAATCGATCAGATCGTCGCCTTCCTGCGGAAAAACGTTCCCGGCTATGAGAACTGCCGCGTCAAGGTGACAGGCTCCGCGCTGGGCGTGCGCGAAACGCGCCGCATCACGGGCATTGACCGCGTGGAAGATGTCGATGTGGAAACGGGCACCCGACGCAAGGATGTGGTGGTGCACAATGCCTGGTTCCTGATTGACATTCACAATCCCGCCGGCGGCGGACAGGCGGAAAAGCACTCCCAGCCTGCAAAGCCCTATGATATTCCCTATGGCGCGCTGGTTCCCCGCACCGTCACGGGGCTGTATACCGCCGGTCGCTGCATCAGCGGCACGCACCGCGCGCACGCCTCCTATCGCGTGATGGCGATCTGTCTGGCCACCGGTCAGGCCGCAGGCACCGCTGCCGCGCTGTGCGCAAGGGAGAATCTGCTGCCGCACGAGCTGGATTACCATCTGGTACAGGAGGCGCTTCTCAGGCAGGGCTGCACGCTGTTTGACCCTGCCTGAGATGCTGCAGATGAAATTTGTCACATTCAATCTGCGCTATTCCTATGACGGCGACGGCGTCAACAGCTTCGTGCACCGGCTGGGTCTGATTCTATCGGTCCTGCAGCGCGAAGTGCCCGATGTCCTCTGCTTTCAGGAGGCAACGCCGCGCATACTGTCGCTTCTTTCGCCTGCGCTGGGCGCATACAGCGTTTTCTTCAGCGGCCGTGACGCGCATATGAGCGGCGAGGGGCTATCTCTGGCGCTGAGGCGGGACACAGTAGAGCTGCTCACGCTGGATCGCTTCTGGCTGTCGCCTGCGCCTGCCGTGCCGGGTTCCTGCTTTCCGCATCAAAGCCCAAATCTGTGCGCATACGGCGCCCGCGCTGTGCGATCTGACGCAGGGCATTCCCGTCACCTTCCACAATTTCGGGCGCAGTTCCGGCAAAATCGACTATATTTTCGCCAGTCCGGAGCTCACCGCAGAGAGCATTTACTGCTGGACGGATGAAATGCACGGCATTTACCTGTCCGACCACTATCCTCTCTGCGCGCTTATCAAGCTGTAAGCAAGGAGAAATGGCTCATGGAATCCTTTCGTTTTGAAACAACGCTGCCCGTATCCCATCGCTCTCAGGTCACGGTGGTAGGCGGCGGCCCGGCGGGCGTATGCGCCGCCATTGCAGCCGCGCGCAGCGGCGTTCAGACGCTTCTGATTGAAAGCAGCAACTGTCTGGGCGGCATGGCGACCACCGGCGGCGTCAATCCCTTCATGACCTGCTATGACAAAGACGGCGGCCAGATGATTATCCGCGGTCTGTTCGAGGAAATCGTTGAGCGCCTGATCGCACGCGGCGGCGCGCTGCATCCCGGCACTGTGCCTGCGGGCGAAGCGTTTTCTTCCTATATCGTCGTAGGTCACAACCACGTCACGCCGTTTGATCCGGAGCTTCTCAAGGTGGTGCTGGATGAAATGTGCGCACAGGCGGGGGTGCAGGTGCTTTTCCACACCAGCTTTGTGTCTCCCGTTCTGGAAGGCAACCGCATCACGGGGCTGATCGTATCCAATAAGGCGGGGCTGCAGCTGATTGCCGCAGACGCGGTGATTGACTGCACGGGCGATGCCGACGTGGCCTTCCGCAGCGGCGTACCCTGCGAAATGGGTGATGAAGCGAGCGGACGCATTCAGCCCGCCACCATGTTTTTCCGCATCGGCAATGTCGATCTGAAAAAGGTGGACGCCGATATCGAAGCCAACCGCGACAATTTCTTCCGCCGCAACGGCATCAATTACCGTTCCTTCCACTGGCGCGTCAGCGAAGCCCGGGAACAGGGCGACTGGAATCTGCAGCGCGTATCCATCGGCATGTTCCGGGGCGTCCGGGAAGATGAGTTCTTTATCAACACCTCGCGTATCATGGGCGTGGACGGCACGAACCCCGTGAGCGTATCCGAAGCGGAAATGGAAGGCCGCCGCCAGGTGCAGCATATCTTTGCTTTTCTGAAAAAATACGTTCCCGGCTGCGAAAACGCCGTGCTCATGTCCACCCCCGCGCATGTGGGCATCCGCGAAACACGCCATATCCGGGGCGACTATGTGCTCACCAGCAGCGAACTGTTGTCGGGGCAGATTCCCGACGACTGCATCCTTCTGGCCGCCAATTCCGTTGACGTGCACGGGCGCTTTGGCCCCATGAGCAACGAATACGTTGCAATTGACGGCAGCTGCTACGGCGTGCCCTATCGCTGCCTTGTGCCGTCGGGAATCAGCAATCTTTTGGTTGCCGGCCGCTGCGTATCCGCCGACAGCGAAGCCGCAGGCGCCATCCGGGTGATGCCTCCCTGCATGGGCATGGGACAGGCTGCAGGCGCCGCCGCCGCTCTGGCGCTCAACAGCAATGTATCCATGCGGGATGTGAATATTCATGAGCTTCAGCAGGCGCTCAGGGAACAAAACGTATATCTGGGGTAAGAATATGAGTGAAAAATTTGTAATCGGCATTGATTATGGCACGCTGTCCGCCCGCGCGGTGATCTGCCGCACGGAAGACGGAAAAATCATGGCGGAGCATGTATGCCCCTATGCGCACGGGGTCATGTCCTCCGCCCTGCCCGACGGCACGCCTCTGCCGCCCGAATGGGCGCTGGAGCATCCCGCGGATTATGAAGAAGCGCTGGTGGTTTCCGTGCGCGGCGCGCTGGAAAAGGCGCAGATTCCCGCGCAGGATGTCATCGGCATGGCGGTTGATTTTACCGCCGGAACCATTTTGCCGCTGGATAAAAACGGCACGCCGCTGTGCTTTGATCCTCAATACGCCTCGCGCCCGCACGCCTGGATGAAGCTGTGGAAGCATCATGCCGCGCAGGCGGAAGCGGATGAGCTGTCCGCGCTCTGCGAACGGTTTGAGCCCGAGCTGCTCGTTTGCTACGGCGGCCGTATCTCCGCCGAATCCATGTTTCCCAAGCTGCTTCAGATCCTGCACGAGGATCCCGCCATCTATCATGCCGCCGACCGATTTATCGAGGCATGCGATTATGTGACGCAGATGCTGACGGGCTCCGATGCGCGCAGCTATTCCATGGCCACCTATAAGGCGCTGTACCGCGAAGGCGTTGGCTATCCCGATTTTCTGACGCTTGCTGCGCCGGAATTTGCGGATATTGCACGCACCAAGCTGCGCGGCTCCATCTGTCCGCTGGGCGCCGTCGCCGGTTATCTGACCGCCGGTATGGCGCAGCGTCTCGGCCTTTGCCCGGGCATTCCCGTGGCGTCGGCGCAATTGGACGGTCATGCCGGTCTGCCCGCGCTGGGAATCTACGGCGACAATGCCGCCATGATGACGCTGGGCACATCCTCTGGTATCTACCTGTGCACAAAGGAGCTGCACGCCGTCAAGGGCGCGTGCGGCATCGGCTGGTCTGCCACGCTGCCGGGGATGTATGGCTATGCGTCCGGTCAGCCGGGCTTTGGCGATCTTCTGGCCTGGTTTGTCTCCCACAGCGTGCCTGCGGATGTGTGCGACGCCGCCAGATCACACGGCATATCCGTACATGAGGAGCTGACGCAGCGCGCTGCGCGCCTTGCGCCCGGAGAAACGGGGCTGCTGGCGCTGGACTGGTGGAACGGCAACAAATCGGTGCTGCAGGATATGGAGCTCGGCGGTCTGATGCTGGGCATGACGCTGGAAACGCAGCCGCACGAAATCTACCGCGCGCTGCTGGAGAGCCTCGCCTTTGGCCTGCGCCGCATTATCCAGTCGCACGAGGATGCGGGCATCCCCATCCGGAAGCTGCATGTGGGCGGCGGTATCGCCTATAAGAACCCGCTGCTCATGCAGATCATCTGCGATGTGACGCAAAAGCCCATGGTGTGCTGCAAGCCCGTGTCCGTGCCGGCAGTCGGCTCATGCATGTTTGCCGCCACGGCGGCAGGCAGCGCAGCCGGCGGCTATGATCATCTGGAGGATGCCATCCGCCACATGCACTGCCTGAGCGATATGCGCTACACGCCAAATGAAGCCAACCGCGAGATCTATGACAGGCTGTATTCGGAATATCTGCGGCTGCATGATTACTTTGGCCGGGGAGAAAACAATGTGATGCGCCATTTGAAAGCGCTTGCCCGGGAGCAGAAAGGAGCGCCGCATGATTGATCTGAGCCAGGCCCGCCTGCATCAGGCGGATATATGCGTCATCGGCGGCGGCAGGTCGGGGCTGCTCGCCGCCATCGCAGCCGCCCGTCATGGCAGCAGCGTTCTGCTGATGCACGACCGACCCGTTCTGGGCGGCAATGCCAGCAGCGACATC
>CAMGDO010000010.1 GCA_946042585.1 uncultured Clostridia bacterium | reverse complement strand
CACCTATACGACCGTGGCTGCCGATACCATGACCCGCTTCAAGAAGATGACGGGCTTTGACACCTATTTTCTGACCGGCACCGACGAGCACGGCCAGAAGATTGAGCGCAAGGCGGCGGATGCCGGCGTGACGCCCAAGCAGTATGTGGACAAAATCGTCGCGCAGACCAAGGAACTGTGGAAGCTGATGGATATCGAATACGATGATTTCATCCGCACCACCGACGAGCGCCACGAAAAGGTCGTGCAGAAGATCTTCAAAAAGTTCTACGAGCAGGGTGACATCTACAAGCACGAATACGAGGGCCAGTACTGCACGCCGTGCGAATCCTTCTGGACGCCCACACAGCTCAAGGACGGCTGCTGCCCGGACTGCGGGCGCCCCACGGAGCTGGTACGCGAAGAGAGCTATTTCTTCCGTATGAGCAAATATCAGGACTGGCTGATTGACTATATCGAAACGCATCCGGACTTCATCCAGCCCGCCTCCCGCGCCAACGAAATGCTCAACAACTTCCTGCGTCCCGGTCTTCAGGATCTGTGCGTCAGCCGCACCTCCTTCAAGTGGGGCGTGCCGGTGGACTTTGATCCCAAGCATGTGGTGTATGTGTGGATTGACGCGCTGTCCAACTACATCACCGCCCTTGGCTACATGAGCGAGGATGACTCGCTGATGCAGAAATACTGGCCGGCGGACGTTCATCTGGTCGGCAAGGAGATCGTCCGCTTCCACACCATCTACTGGCCCATCATGCTGCACGCGCTGGGGCTGCCGCTGCCCAAGCAGGTGTTCGGTCACGGCTGGCTGCTCTTTGGCGGCGACAAGATGAGCAAGTCCAAGGGCAATATCGAGTATCCCCAGCCCATCGTGGCCCGCTACGGCTCCGACGCGCTGCGCTACTACCTCATGCGCGAAATGCCCTTTGGCGCCGACGGCAACTACACCAACGAAGCCATGCTCACCCGTGTGAACGCCGACCTTGCCAACGACCTGGGCAACCTGGTCAGCCGCACGGTGGCGATGATCGAAAAATACTTCGGCGGCGTTCTCCCTGCCTGGACGGACGCTGTTGACGAAACCCTCGACAAGCCCCTGCAGGAGCACTGTGCCGCGCTTCCCAAGCTCGTGGAAGAGCAGATGGACAAGCTGCAGTTCTCCCAGGCGCTGGTCGAAATCTGGAAGGTCATCGGCGAGTGCAACAAGTACATTGACGCCACCCAGCCCTGGGTGCTGGGCAAGGATGAAAGCAAGCGCGACCGTCTGGCCAATGTGCTGCTCACCCTGGCCGAGTGCGTGCGTTTTGTGGCTGTGCTGATTGCCCCCGTCATGCCCCGTACACCCGCGCGCATCTTTGAGCAGCTGGGCGTGACCGACGAAAACCTGACCACCTGGGATTCCCTGTCCGTGTTTGGCAAACTGCCTGCGGGCACAAAGGTCTGCAAGGGCGCTGCGCTCTTCCCCCGTCTTGATATCAAAAAGGAGCTGGAAGCGCTGGAGGCCGAAAAGGCCGCTTCCGCGCCTGCCCTGCCCACCGCGCCCGCTGAAAAGAAGGACGAAAAAAAGCCGGACGGAAAGGCTGAAAAGGCTGAAAAGAAGAAGGAAAAGAAAATCGAAATTCCCGAAGGCTGCGTATCCATCGATGAATTTGCCCGCTGTCAGCTGCGCGTGGCCAAGGTCATCTCCTGCGAGCGCGTGCCCAAGAGCGAAAAGCTGCTCAAGTTCACCCTGGATCTGGGCACCGAACAGCGCACCATTCTCTCCGGCATTGCCAAATTCTATGCCCCTGAAGAGCTGGTGGGCAAGAGCCTGGTCATCATCGCCAACCTGCCCCCGCGCAAGATGATGGGCATGGAATCCAACGGCATGATTCTCTCCGCCGTGGAAGAAAAGGAAGACGGCAGCGAATACCTGCGCGTGCTGACGGTGGACGGCAGCATCGCCGCAGGCGCCGAAGTAGGCTGATATCACAATACAAATTGCCAGAGGGGCGCTTTCACCAAAGCGTCCCTCTGTGTGTAAAGGAAAACAATATGCTTCTGTTTGATTCCCATTGTCATCTGGATGATGAAAAATTCGATACCGACCGCGCCGACGTGATCGCGCGCATGCAGTCGGGCGATATCGCCAAGTGCATGTGTGTGGGCAGCGACCTGACTTCCTCCCGCCGCTGTCTGGCCCTTGCGCAGCAGCACGATTTCATCTACGCTTCCGCCGGCATTCACCCGCACGAGGCCAAGGACGCTCCGGAGGATTATCTGAGCCAGCTTCGCGCGCTGCTTGCAGAGCCGAGGGTAAAAGCGCTGGGCGAAATCGGTCTGGATTACTACTACGACCTCTCCCCCCGCGATGTGCAAAAGCGCGTGTTCCTCGAGCAGCTCGATCTGGCCTGCGAACTGGACGTGCCGGTGATTTTTCACATTCGGGACGCGCACGGCGATATGTTTGACCTGCTGCGCGCGCGCAACGGCCGCCTGCCCGCAGGCGTCATTCACTGCTGCTCAGCCAGCGCCGAAATGGTGCGCGAGTATCTGAAAATGGGCTTCTATATTTCCTTTGCCGGCCCTGTCACCTTCAAAAATGCCGCCGGGGTGCTTTCAGCCGCGCAGGCCGTGCCGCCCGAAAGGCTGCTGATTGAAACGGACAGCCCCTACATGGCGCCCGTTCCCCTGCGCGGCAGGCGCAATGAGCCCGCATTTGTCCGCTATATTCTGGAAAAGCAGGCGCAGCTGCATGGCATGGATGCACAGGAGCTGGCGCAAATCACCCACGACAACGCCTGCCGTCTGTACCGCATTCACTGAACGCGGCAAATATCCCCTGCTGTTTCGTCCCAAACGATGGTCTGCGCCTTTCGACCATCGTTTTTTTATTGCAGAATTTTCGTCCAGTTGATTTTCGCTTGATACTGGCTTTGTATGGTATATTGAACGAATCCCGAAAGGTAGGCCCCGTGTATGATGCTATCCTTCTGCCGCTATTTTCTCATGTTCTTTGTGCTTTCTGTCGCCGGCTGGTGCATGGAGGTGGTGCTCAAGCTGATCGAGCTGCGCCGGTTTATCAACCGCGGTTTCCTCATCGGCCCCTATTGCCCCATCTACGGCGTGGGCGCGGTGCTGATTTCTCTGCTGTTGTCGGATTTTTCCGCCTATCCGCTGGTCATTCTGTTTTTGTCGCTGCTGCTGTGCGGCTCGCTGGAATATGCCACCAGCTATTTCATGGAAAAGCTGTTTCACGCGCGCTGGTGGGATTACAGCCAGAAGCGCTTCAATCTGAACGGCCGCATCTGCGCCAACACGCTTATCCCCTTCGCGCTGATGAGCCTTCTGATGATCTATGTGATTCAGCCCTGGCTGTTTTCGCTCTTTGACCGGATTCCGGACGGCGTTTTGTGCATAACCGCCTGTGCCCTGATGGCGCTGATGCTGGGCGACGCCGTGCTTTCCGTCAACGTGCTGGGAAAGATCCGCTCCATCGCCAACTGTACCGGCGCAGACGACACCGAAACGCTCACGCGCTGCATCCGCACGCACCTGCACGAGCAGAGCGCGCTCATCCGCCGTACGCTGCATGCCTTCCCGCAGGCGCGGCTGTATAACGGAAAGCTGATAGCGCAGCTGCGCGAAAAGCAGGCGAAGCTTCGGGAAGAAGCCAGCCGCCTGCGCGCAGAAATGGAAGCCTATGAGAATCGCCTGCGCCGCAAGCATTGACAAGACGCTGCGCTGATTCGTATAATACTGCTATATTCTTTTTGCGCGCTGCCGCCGCTTCCTCGCGGTCAACGCAGGCGCCACCTTTTGTTCCGCGCTTGCAGCGCACAATAACGCCATGCATATTTCACTTAGACAAATGGCTCCCGGCACGCGCGCGGTCGGCGCGATATACCGTGCGATCTGTCCGTATGCCACCTGCAAAACCTTTCGCCTGCAGAACCGCCTGCTGGACAAATGGCTGAAAAACCGCTGGCTGAGGCGGCATACACGCATGCACAGCATCCATCTGCCGCGTAAGGACGGCACGATGCTGCGCCTGTGCATCGTCCAGCCCCGTCATCCTGCGCCTTCTCTGCGCACAGGGCTTTTGTGGATTCACGGCGGCGGCTATGCCATCGGCCTTCCTGAACAGGATTTCCTGTTTGCCGAGCTTTTCGCCCGCGATGGCGGCTGTACGCTGGTGATGCCCGACTACCGGCGCTCCGTAGATGCTCCCTATCCCGCGGCGCTGGAGGACTGCTGCGCCGCGCTGGACTATCTGGTTCATCATGCGCAGGAGCTGGGCGTGCGCACCGATCAGATTTTTGTTGGCGGCGAAAGCGCAGGCGGCGGGCTATGCGCTGCGCTGTGCCTGTATGCGCGCGATCACAGCCTGCCTGCCATTGCCTTTCAGATGCCGCTTTATCCCATGCTGGATGACCGCATGCTCACCGCTTCCATGCAGGATAACGACGCGCCGGCATGGAATACCCGTTCCAATGAAGCCGCCTGGCAATTGTATCTTAACGATCTGTCCCCCGTGCCGGTCTATGCCGCGCCCGCCCGCGCGCAGACGCTTAGAGGGCTGCCGCCCGCCTTCTCCTATGTCGGTACGCTCGACCCCTTCCATGATGAAATTCTGCATTATTTTGACGCGCTGCGCGCATTTCAGATTCAGTCCATCGTGCAGGAATACCCCGGCTGCTATCACGGCTTTGATATCCTGTGCTATCCCAGCCGCGTCGCCCGGGAGGCAAGGCGCGCCCTGCTGCATGCGTTTCGCAGCGCACAAAAGACCTGCTTTTGCCCGCAGGAAGCAAGAGGCCCGGTCAAGCCGGACGCGCAGGACAGCACATCAACCGCATAAACAAACAACTGCCTTACGGCAGTTGTTTTTTATGGCGACGGCTGCGCGCCGGAACGTTCCCACGGCAGTTCGCAGTCGCACACGAATATATCCACCTGTTCGCGTCCGCACAGCTGAAACACGCATTGCCGCCCGATCTTGGATGCGTCCACCAGGCAGATTTTCTGCCCGGCCCGCTCCAGCATGACCCGGCGCAGGGAGGTTTCGCGCTCCGAAAAATCGCTGATCTCGCCCTCGCGCGTGACGCCCTGGCTGGAAAAAAACAGCTTGTCTGCCCAGATGGAGCGCACAAATGCCTCCGCAGCCGGGCCTGCAAAGGCATGATTCTCCCGCACATATTCGCCGCCCGTGCAGTAGACCCGCGCGTCGCACGCGCCCAGCTCGCCCGGAATCCGGTGATTATTGGTGATGATCGTCAGGTTCTTTTTGCCCGCAAGGTATTTGACCATGCGCCGCACGGTGGAGGAAGCGTCCAGCAATATGGTGTCGCCGTCCTCTACCAGCGCTGACGCCTGCCGCGCCAGCTTTTCCTTTTGGGCGGAGTGCTCGCCATCACGCATGGCCAGCGGCACCACGGTATTTTCACATCTGCTGAGCAGCACGCCGCCATATACCCGGCGCACCATTCCCTTTTCCTCCAGCGCCGCCACATCCCGCCGCACAGAAGCCTCGCTGGCATACACCAGAGCAGCCAGTTCCCTGATCGACGCCGCGTTGCGGCGATTGAGCACCTCCAGTATAGCCGTTCGTCTGTCCTGCTGCCCCATGGCTTCCTCCATTGCTTTGTGACGGAATCCGTCGGATCTGCTGCAACTCTTTCAAATACCGCGCCAGCATTGACAAGCCTGCCAGGGCGCGATATAGTAACATAAACACCCTGCTCATCGTTTTCTCCGCTATTATACCGGAAAAACGCGATGGCTGCAAGCACGGGAAAAGGAGTATTCACCATGCTGAACTACCAGAATAAAATCCCCGTCGCCGCGCACCGCGGCAACAGCAGGTACTATCCCGAAAACACCATGGCCGCCTACCGTTCCGCCGTTGAGATCGGCGCCGATATGATGGAAATCGACCTGCACATGACCCGGGACGGACATATCGTGATGATGCATGACCATCTGGTGGACCGCACCACCAACGGCACAGGGCTGATTCGCAGCCACACGCTCGAGGAAATCCGCGCGCTGGATGCCGGTTCCTGGAAGGATCCCCGGTTTGCCGGTGAAAAGGTGCCCACATTCATCGAGTTTCTGGAGTATATCAAGGATTATCCCAATATGCTTCTCAATGTCGAATTGAAGGATTACCCCCATCACTCGGGCGACTTCGCCTGTGAATCCGCCAACAAGGCCATTGAGCTCATGAAAGAATACGGCGTCATGGAGCGCTCCACCATCAATACCTGGAGCGGCGAGCTCAATGAATACCTGCTTGACCGCTATGGCGACTTAATCAAGATTCACGCCTACTATCCCCAGCATCTGATGGGCGCGCGCCAGAAGCGCTTTGTGCTGGATTATGCCTATTGCGTATGCCTGTGGAGCACCCCCGAAGTGCCCGTCATGGATAAAAAAGTGTTTGATCTCACCCGGGAATACGGTGTGGAGCCCTGGGTGTATCACAGGGTGGATACCCCCGATCTGACCGATCAGGCGGTAGCCAACGGCGCCATGCTGTTCACCTCCAATGATCCGGTGTGGCTGATGGACTATCTGCGCGCAAAGGGACTGCACAGCTAAGCATTGATTTACAAAAAAAAAGGAGAAAGACTGTTATGGCGATTATTACGATTGTTGGTTCCGGTATGATGGGCTCCGCGCTGGCCTTCCCTGCCCGTGAAAACGGCCATGAGGTGCGCCTTGTCGGCACGCATCTGGACCGTGAAATCATCGATACCTGCCGCAAAACCAACCGTCACCCCAAGTTTAATACCGATTTCCCCGCAGGCGTCAGATTCTACCAGATTGAAGAGCTGGAAGAAGCGCTCTCGGGCGCCGATCTGATCATTGGCGGCGTCAGCAGCTTTGGCGTGGATTGGTTTGGCGACTATGTGCTGCCCCGCATCGCGGACGGCTCCCGGGTGCTCACCGTAACCAAGGGACTGATGGACACGGCGGACGGTCAGCTGCTCACCTATCCCGCCCTGTGGCAGCAAAAGCTCGACACCATGGGAAAGAAGCTGCACCTCACGGCTGTTGGCGGCCCCTGCACCAGCTATGAGCTGGTCGCCCACGATCAGACCGAGGTGGCCTTCTGTGGCAAGGATCTGGCCGTTCTTCAGGAAATCAAGGCCATGATGCAGACGGATTACTACCACATCAGCCTGTCCACCGATGTCACGGGCATCGAAAGCGCAGTCGCGCTCAAGAACGGCTATGCGCTGGGCATCGCACTGACCATCGGCCTGAATCAGAAAGCCTTTGGTCTGGACAGCGAGCTGCACTTCAACTCTCAGGCGGCCGTTTTCGGGCAGGCATCGCGCGAAATGTACCGCCTGCTTCAGCTGCAGAATGTTGAAGACATGAATAACCTCTGGGTGGGTGTTGGCGATCTGTACGTCACCGTCTACGGCGGACGCACCCGTCTGGTGGGCATTTTGCTGGGACGCGGCCTGGATATCGACGAAGCCCGGGCGGAGCTTAATGGCGTGACGCTGGAATCGCTGGTGGTCGCCGTGCGCGTAGCGCGCGCCGTGCGCATCCGCGCGCAGAAAGGCGATATCAATCTGAAGGAGCTGCCGCTGCTCATGCATGTGGATGAGATTCTCACAAACCATGCCGCCGTCAGCATTCCCTGGGAGGATTTCACCTTCATTCAGGCGTAAAGGCGCAAAAAATGCTTGACGCCGCGCGCAGAATATGATAATATATCTGCGGCTCAAAAAGAGCCTGTGCCACAGACAGCTGGTATGCATCCGCATTCAAAGGCAAAAGCCGCCCGCCGAGGTACAAGCGCATGATTTGATTTTATGCCCTTGTGCCATGCACATGGGCTTCTTTTTATCCACAGCCGGATGGAAGGTGAATCAAGAAATGAGCAAGAACTTTGAAGCCAAGAAGGTCGTCGTGTCCGAGATCAGCGAAAAGCTGAAGAATTGCATGAGCATGGTGGTCGTCAGCTACAATGCCATCACCGTTGCCGAGGTCACCGAGCTGCGCAATCAGTTCCGTGCCGCAGGTGTGGAATACGTGGTGCTGAAGAACACGCTGGTGCGCCGCGCGCTGGACGATATGGGCATCACCGGTCTGGACGACGTGCTGGAAGGCCCCAACGCTTTCGCGTTTGGCATGACCGATCCCGCCGCCCCCGCCAAGATCGTGTACGACTTCATCAACAAGACCAAGAATGACGGCCGCATGACCGTCAAGGCCGGTCTGATGGATGGCGAAGTGCTGTCCGTCGATCAGGTCAAGGCTCTGAGCGAGCTGCCCTCCAAGGAGGTGCTGCTGTCCCGTCTGGTCGGCAGTCTGCAGGCGCCCGTTGCCAAGCTGGTCTATTTCCTCGAAGCGCTGCGCAAGCAGCAGGCTGGCGAAGAATAATCGCCGCGTAGCATCCTATCCCAAAACTAAAACAAATCGAAGAATTGAATGGAGGCCATTCTCATGACTCATGAAGGATTTATCAATGCCATCAAAGGCATGAGCGTTATCGAGCTCATGGACCTGGTGAAGGCTCTGGAAGCTGAATTCGGCGTGTCCGCCGCTGCCCCCGTTGCCGCTGCCGGCGCTGCCCCCGCTGCCGCCGCCGCTCCTGCCGAAGAGCAGACCGAGTTCGAAGTTGTGCTGGTGGATGCCGGCGCCGAGAAGATCAAGGTTATCAAGGTTGTGCGCGAAGTCGTGTCCGGCCTGGGCCTGAAGGAAGCCAAGGAATTCGTGGAGTCCGCTCCCAAGACCATCAAGGAAGGCGTTTCCAAGGAAGACGCCAAGAAGATCGTCGATCAGTTTGCCGCCGTTGGCGCCAAGTGCGAGATCAAGTAATCTTCTTTCCTGCAAGCGGAGCTGTCGTATGGCAGCTCCGCTTTTGTTTCGCCAGAAAGTAAAATGCATGCATCTCCCCCTGCTTTTGTTTACATTCCACTGCATTTGTGATAACATAAATAACAACTTCTTTGCGGATTGAAAGGTAGGTATGCACTCTTGAAACGCCTGCTCGCCATGCTCCTGTTGTTTTTGTTTCCTGTGTCCGTGTGGGCGGAGGAGGAGTTTTCCTATCTGCAGCTGACGCCGCCTGCGCATGTCACCATCATTTCGCCCACCGCCAGCCAGAGCTATGATGCCGGCGGCACGCTTCGTGTGCAGGCAACAGGCAAAAACGTCACGCGCATGGAGGTCGTCTTATCCTATGACGGCACGGACACTGTCATTGAAGTGGACGGCGACACCTTCGACTATACCTTTGATACCTTCCGCTACACCAAGTCCGCCACCATCACCGTGACCGGCTATGGCGGCAAGGATCGCTATGGCTATCCCATCACCAGCACGCAGAGCGTTACCATTCTTTCTCCCCGTCAAAAGCTGATTCAGGATATGTTCAACCTGGCTGCCCGGAACTACAAGGATCCCTATTATTACCACGCTCCCGCGCAGGAGGACTGGGACAGAGGCATCTGCAAAAACTTTGTCATGCGCATGTTTGACACCTTCAAAAGCGCCTATGAAATGAAAGAATACCCCGGCGTTGATCTGTTCATGCCCAAGAATAACTCCAAAGTCAATTGCAAGCCGTATGACTACGGCGTGGAATGGGCGCACAATACCGCCGAAGAAGGCAACCCGTTTGAAATCGTCGCTTCCTTCCGTTTTGATGCATCGCTGTCTCTGGAAGAGAATCAGGCGCTGTGCCGTCAGGTGTTTGAATCCGTGCAGGCAGGCGACTTTTTCCAGATGAGCGGCAACTACTATTATGGCAACGGCGCGCACAGCATGCTCTTTATCGCCGATTACAACGCCGCCACCGATCAGGTCTGCTGGACGGACAGCAATATGAAAAACGACAATGTCAATGGCTATCACTATGGCTATATGCAGTATAATGCCCTGCAGGATGTGGACTGGTTTATCAAGGCCATCTGCCTGAAGACCCGCGGCTGCACGCTTTATCGCCTGCGGGACGACCTGTATATCAAGTAATGCGGGGCTGTGCATCTATCCCTGAAGTAATGCGAGGCTGTGCATCTATCCCTGCCTAAGCATCATACGCAGCAAAAAACGCCCGGAATTTCTCTTCCGGGCGTTTTTTTCTATGTCTTAGTCCCTCTTGAGCGCAGAATCAAATGCGAACACAGACGGCTCGAAATTGATCTTTTTCGTGAATTCATAAGCCTCCTGCGCGCCAAACATGCGGTCCATGCCGCTGTCCTCCCATTCCACGCACAGCGGGCCGTGATACCCCATCTGATTGAGCTCGCGGATAATGCCGTCGAAGTCCACATCGCCATGCCCCAGCGACACAAAGTTCCATCCGCGGCGCGTATCGCCAAAGGCGATATGCGAGCCGAGAATCCCCGCCTTGCCATCGCGGCGCACCTTCACATCCTTCATGTGCACATGATAAATGCGGTCGGCAAAATCGTGGAGGAAGGTCTGCGGATCCACGCCCTGCCAGAGCAGGTGGCTGGGGTCAAAGTTCAGTCCCAGCGTCGGACGGTAATCGATGGTTTCAAGCAGCTTCTTTGTGCTGTAGTAGTCAAAGGCGATCTCGGTGGGATGCACCTCCAGCGCCAGCTTCACGCCGCATTCATCATAGACGTCAAAGATCGGCGTCCACAGCTCCTTAATGCGCTCAAAGCCCGCATCCACCATTTCCTGCGTGGTCTGCGGGAACGAATACCACCAGGCCCAGATGGGCGAACCCAGGAAGCATGTGACCACGTTCACGCCCATAAGCTTTGCAGCGCGCGCCACATTTTTCATTTCCTCCACCGCCCATTCGCGGATGGCTTCCGGCTTGCCCTTGCAGTCCGCAGGCGCGAAGTTATCCAGACGCGGATCCCAGTTGTCGCCCACGCACTGACCGATCAGGTGCGCGGAAATCGCGCCGATATGCATATCGTACTTCTGCAGCGTGCCCAGCACCTCCGTGCGGTACTCGGGCGACGCAATGGCGCGGCGAACATCCAGATGGGCCTGCGTGGCGATCTCAATGCCATTATAGCCAATCTGATGCATGGCTTTGCACAGCTCTTCCAGCGGCAGATCGCCAAACTGTCCGGAACAGATATTGACAGGACGCTTCATTGTATATTCCTCCTTGATATATTGCGTTTCAGTTATTGAAAACAGGCTGATTTCATTGTAAGGAATTCAGCCTGTTTCGTCAATGCAAATTTCCGCTATACAACTGTCATTTTGCGTTATTTTACGCTGAACAGCATGTCGCCATAGGTGGGAAAAGGCCATTCGGCGGCAGGCATGCGCTTTTCCATCTCATCCGACGCCTGTCGCAGGCAGCTCATGGCCGGCAATACGCACGATTTATACTGCCTGTCTCTTATACACATCTGACGCTGCCGACGAAGGCTTAGGTGT
>CAMGDO010000009.1 GCA_946042585.1 uncultured Clostridia bacterium | reverse complement strand
GATCAGCGACCCGGGAAGCGTGCTGCCGCCTGGTTCTTTTTCTGGCGAAAGCAGGTGAAGCCGCTTTTTTGTTCGCATTGCGCGCCAGCCCTGCGGAAGATTGATGCACGCGCCGGAAGAAGCGAAAAGCAGCTGGCGAAGGCGTTCTGTCTGCTCATAATCGAGCAAAAGACCGCTTTCGCTTGCATATTGCCGAAGTGCCCGCCGCTGAATGCAGGTATCCTGCGCGTTGAGCGCATCGATCATCAGGAAGCGGGGCTTGCCGCGGCCGCTTTGTCCGTCAAGACACGCTTTTGCCAGACGCTTGAGCAGCTCGCTTTCATCGGCGAGGATACTTCCTGCCCGGCAAATCGCAGATACGGCGGAAGGCGAAACTGCTTCAAGCTGCGGCATCACACAGGCACGAATGCGATTCCTTGTGAATTGCAAATCCGCGTTGCTCTCATCCTCGCGCCACGACTGATCAAGAAAAGCAAGCGCCTCATGCAGCTGCGCGCGACGAAGCGAAAGCAATGGCCGCCAGAATAATCCGTTTTTCTCACGCATACCGCAAAGACCATCCGCCCCAGAGCCATACAGCAAATGCATCAGGATCGTTTCGGCCTGATCGTCCATATGATGCGCCAGCGCGACAGCATCCGCATTGCAATGGCGCGCCGTTTCCTCAAAGGCCTGATAGCGCGCCTGTCGGGCCGAAGCTTCAAGGCTCCCCCTGGTTGAAACATGAACATGCGCTGTTGTCAGGGGGACATCAAGCGAATCGCAAAGCGCTCGACAAAACCGCTCGTCCTCCATGGCGTTCTCACGCAAGCCGTGATTGACATGAATGGCATGCAGCGTGATGCCCAAGCGTGCTTGCAAACTGCTGAGGGCACATAACAGCGCAACGGAATCCGCCCCACCGGACAATCCAATCAGCACACGGGAGGGACGGCCGCTGCGGGCGTGGCTTTCCTCTACGGTACTGCACAAAGAAGAAAATGCATCCATAACATATTTATTTTACCCCGATACCGATGCCGACGCAAGAGAAAAATGTAAAGAACGGGAAAAACATCTGTAAATCCGTCACATCATGAAATTTGCAAGAAAAATTTTCATAAAGGGGTTGACATTCTGTGTAAGGTTTAATATAATATCAAACGCAGTCAAGACTGCACTGGCAATGGGGAATGGTGTAACGGCAGCACCTACGACTCTGACTCGTATTGTCAAGGTTCAAATCCTTGTTCCCCAGCCATTTTGCCTCCGTTGTCTAGTGGCCTAGGACGCGGCCCTCTCAAGGCTGAAACACCGGTTCGAATCCGGTAGGAGGTGCCAGATGCGCTGATCGAAAGATCAGCGTTTTTTGTTTTTCTGTTCAGTCCGGTTGACAATGCCGTATACGCAGATTATCATATCCATAACATGAATCTTTCGGGAGGTTGTATTTGTGGCAGAGAAAGTCATTCTGGCTCTGGTTGACGGCATGCGCCCCGATGCCCTCAAGGCCTGCGGGCATTCTTTTGCCGACAGGCTCATGCAGATTTCGACCTATGCGTTGAATGCGCAGACTGTTTTCCCCTCCGTAACCCTTCCATGCCATATGTCGCTGTTTCACAGCGTTGCGCCGGATCGTCACGGCATTCTTTCCAGCACGTATGTGCCGCAGGTTCGGCCCATTACGGGTTTGTTTGAACAGCTGGACGGTTTCGGTCATAAATGCGCTTTTTTTAACAGCTGGGAGCCGCTGCGCGATTTGAGCCGCCCCGATCATCTCCATACTTATACCTGTTTCAATCTGCATAGGCAGGATGATACCGACCGCAAAAGCACAGACAGCGCCATTGCCTATATCCGTGAAGAGAAACCGGATTTTTTGTTTTTGTATCTGGGCGAAACGGATGAAGTGGGGCATGACAAGGGCTGGATGAGCGAAGAATACCTGAAAGCTATTTACAATGCCGTGGATTGCATCGAAAAGCTGTATCAAAGCCTTCCGGAGGGCTATACCCTGATCGTCACTGCAGACCATGGCGGTCATGACAGAACGCATGGGTCAGAGCTAAAGGAGGATATGACCATTCCCGTCTTTTTCTGCGGGCCGAGATTTGAAAAGGGCAAAGCGCTTGAGGACGTTTCTATCAAGGATATTGCCGTGACAGTTGCCGCGCTGCTGAATGTACCGCCCGTCCGTGAATGGGAAGGATCGGCGCGTTGTTAAAAAATGGCGCATCAAAAACAGACGTGACCACATGGCCGCGTCTGTTTTTTGCACAGCTCTCCCCTATCGCCTATAGGATGCACTGGATGATGACCATATACAGAAACGTGCTGGCTCCGATGCTCAGCAGCGTATTTCGTTTCCAATGATGCATCAGCATGGCGACGCCAACGCAAACCAGCTCCGGCCAGCTGCGGCCAATTTCAGTCAGGCGGGTATTTCTCAGGCAGTATACCAGAAGCATGCTCATAATAGCCGGCGGCAACGCTTTCCCAAGATAGGTAATCCACGCCGGCAGTTGCTTTCCGTGGTCAAAGATGATAAAGGGCAGGAACCTGAGGAACGCCGTTACGGCTGTCATGACGGCAATCAGAAGAATGATCGAGCGATTATTTATGGCTTTCCTCCGGCTTGATGGCGCCCTTCATACACATCAGAATAACAGATATCACAATCAGCGAGGGAATCAGGAAGCGTTCGGCGCCGAAAATGTATAATGCTGCAATGGTGACGGCAAACCCTGCGATTGCCGGAAGATGGTTTCTGTGTGTTTTCCACTGCTCCACCACCAGAACAACAAACAGCGCGGTCATGGCAAAATCAATGCCCGTGGTATCAAAAGGCAGCAGCCCGCCCGCCACCAGCAATTCTACAGCCAGAAACTGCGTCGAACCGGCATAAATGAATACGCTCATAAGAAACGCCCAGAGCGGCCCGTAGCCGATGGATTGCAGCAGCAGCCCAAAGGCAATACCCAGGGATATATAGCCGGCCATCACCGGGATGGTTTGCGGAAAAACCCGCTTGAGTATACGTTTCATTGAAAGTGCTACCTTTATCAGACGGGTAAACAGAAACAGTCACAGCAGCGATTCCACTGTGACTGTATTAAGATAAATGAGCATCGCAGTCTCAATTTTTTGCCTGCAAATAGCTCAGGCGCTCATTCGGCATGCTCGCTTGTCAGCAGATACATGGCATCCAGTATATGACAGGATTCGAGCACCATATCCAGCCCGAGATATTCCTTAATGTTTTCAAGCACCTGCTGAACATGCTCCTGCGTGCGGGCAATCAGCTTTTCTTCCGTTTCGCATGCGCAATCCTGCCGCTGACAGGCCATCACCCGGATATGCCGCGGCGTCAGCACTGCCACCGCATAATAGATATCCTCAAAAAACCGGCCAAAGAAATTGTTGCGCAGTGCGTTCTCCAGCCGTTCGCTGCCATAGCGCCATTGGGAGCTGAGATACACCTCGCCCTGCGGCAGATCAAAATCAAAGAGCAGACAGGGCTTGTCCGGATCAACCATCGAACGAACCATCTGAAGGCGTCCAAGCAGCTGATCATCGCCCTCGATGTTGCCGGAGAGCAAGTCGTGCGTCAATTCATCGCCGAGCATGGTCAGAACGGTTTGTTCATCATAAATATCATCCGTCATGTCCATATGAAGCCGGTCAAGCAGCCTTCTGATTTCCACAAGCGACTGGGTCTGACCTTCCAGCGTGCGTTTCAGCTGGAATATCGGCAGGCTCGGCCTGCGGGAAACAAGATAATGGTTCAGTTCATGCGCTTCTTCCTGAGGCAGCATATACGCAATGCAATCCACGCGTTTGGTTTCCATCGTCTGCACTGCTTCGACTGCATTTCCTACAATCATTGGCTCATGAAAATTCATGCCGGGCCAGTCAGTAATGGCGTTCAGCGCATCCAACACGCGGGGTTCATTGGTGGCAATCAATATTCGATACATGTCAATTCCTCCGCGCAGGGACTACCTGCTTTAACATTATACATGAGAATTTCGCACAGCGCAATCACCCAGCACAAGAATTTATTTGATTTTCGTCATCTTTGGACAATCAAACGCGTATAGTTGCCATTGAGGTGATTGATTTGGCAAAGCCCTTAACTGCACCTGACGGCGCGACCAGGCCGCATGCCATGTCGATGAATGATCGAAAAACACTGATGCTGACCGGGGTGAAGGAGGTGCTGGCCTTTGATGAAAAGCAGATGCAGCTACTGACGGAAAGCGGAGAAATGAACATCAACGGGGAGAACCTGCATGTCACCACGCTCTTGCTGGAAGAAGGCCGTATGGCGCTGGAGGGGCGCGTTGACAGCATTTCCTATTCTGATCATGGAGCTCTGATGCGCAGGGGGCTTCGCGGTCTGTTCAGGTGAAATACCATGCCGCTCAGGGAAACTGCATTTCAGGGATACACATTTCTTGCTTTGCTCTATGCGGGCGCGCTTTCCGCCCTTCTTTTTGATGTTCTCTCCCCTCTTTCGCGCCTCAATGCCGCCTTTCGCGTCATGATGGATCTCTTTCTCTGCACAGGCGCAGCGTTTTTATGTTTTCTCGCGCTGGAAGCTACGCATTGCGATGCCCTGCGGCTGTATATGCCGCTGTCCTTTCTGGTGGGCGGCATCATTTACCGGCTGGGAATCCGCAGGCTTTTGCAATTTGTGATAAAATTGATAAGACCTGACAGGAAAAAGGACAATCACGGCGAATAACAAAAGCACTATCAAGTTGGAGGCAACCCATGAGAGAGAATCCGCCCAGCAGACCATCTCACCAGCTTTCGCAGACGTTCTGGTATGGGCGCGTTCGCCCGCTGGCGGTTTTCTGTGCGCTGTTTGTAATCATTGCCATTGGCAGCATGATGATCAGCAGCGAGCGCAAAAAGGTGGAAGCGCTTGAATACAGCGTCAGGGAACTGGAGCTGGCAAGAGATCAGCTGGAAAAGGAACGGAAAAAGCTGGCCTATGAAATACAGATTGCCGATACGGATGAATATATTATCGCAAAAGCGCGTGAATACGGCTATATGATGCCGGGCGAGCTGCTCTTTGTGATCAAAAACCCGCAGGCGCTGGAGGATGGCAGCGAAACGATTGAGATGTACGTCGTGGAGAGCGCGATATGAAACGAATCGCAGTCATTGTTATCGGCTCGAATTCCACGCGTTCTCTGATCGCGGATGACTGTGCGGAATTGACCAATACAGTGCGCGGGCGCGTGGAATCGCGCCTTTTTTTGCAGCTTTCGGGGCAGGGAAATATTTCCGAAGCATCTGCTGAAAAGCTGATGGAAGGCATACGCCAGCTGATGTGTCAGATTCTTTCACAAAAGGCGCAGCTGCTGGGGATTTTTGCCACCAGCGCCATGCGGGATGCCGCCAATAAAGAAATCGTTTCGTCGCGGATTCAAAAGCTGTTTGGAATGCCGCTCACCATTATCAGCGGACCAGAGGAGGCGGCATATTCCTTCTATGGCGCAGCTGGAATCCACAAGGCAGGCATGATTGATATCGGCGGCGGATCTACGGAAATCGCGCTGGGTGAAAACGGAAAAATCACCACAGCGCTTTCCCTGCAGCTGGGCGCTTCCCGCCTGTTTCAGCACAATCCAATCCATACGGCGCAGGATGTTCAGAAAGCTCTTGACAAGGCGCACAGCATTGCCGCGCCTGCTCTAAAGCCGATAGCAAATGCCGCGCAGGAGCGCGGATTTCTCCTTGTAGGCGGCACCGGCACGTCCTGCGCGCGCATTGTCAATCGCCAGGACGGCGCTGGTGACATGATTGAAGGCACCGTGCTGACCGAAGAAAGAATACTACGGTGCCTGATGGATATATCCGCAACGCCTCGCGAAAAGCGAGGGCAGATGGATGGCTTTCCCGCCGGACGCGAGGATATATTGCCAACCGGCCTGGCTATTCTGCTGGCCGTGATGCGGGAAATCGGTATCTCAGACATAAAGGTCACGCAGCGCGGCAATACTGACGGTCTCCTGCGCGCTTGTTCACAAAAAATTTGCTTGAACAAATAATATATGTTCAGTATAATAAATAAGTCTATCAACACAAGATGGGAGTGCACATTGTATTATGAACAAAAAATCTCTGTTCGCATTGCTTCTCGTAGCCGCACTGCTGCTCTCGGGATGCTCATTGGAACTGAAAGACAGCGCTGTTGACGCTAAGCAGACCATTCTTGAGGTCAACGGCGCTCATGTGAACAAACAGTCCTTCCTGAATTCCTACAACTATGCGCTGAGCATGGAAGAGTATTATGCACAGCTTCTCGCGTCCTTCGGCGGAGCTGCGCAGGAAGTGGATGAAAGCGCAATTCTCCAATCCACCATCGACTCTTTTGTGTCCGGTTTGGTGCTGGATCAGAAGGCAACGGAGCTGGGGCTTGATCAGTTCACGGACGAAGATCTCGCCGAGCTGAATGCGCAGGCGCAGCAAGAATATGACGCTCTGCTGGAGGATATCCAGGCGTATTACTATGCCGATACTGAACTGACGGGCGACGAGCTGAAGGCTGAGCTTGCAAGCTATGCCGCTTCTCTCGGCTATAGTCTTGAAACCGTTCTGGCTTCTGCCAAGAGCACTCTGATCAGCGACAGACTGGAAGCCTATATCACCGACGGCGTGACCATCACGGACGAAGACATTCAGGCTACGCTGGACGCTAAAATTGCCGATGAAAAGGACACCTATGCGTCCACGCCTGCCGCTTATGGCCGCAGCGCCAATAACGGTTCCACCACCTATTACACGCCTGCGGGATATCGCACCATCAGTATGATTGAAATCACCAAGCCCGCTGCGGAGGCTGCCGAAGGCGAGGAAGCACCTGCCGAGGCGGATGACAGCGCCGAACGCACAAAGGCTGAAGACATGCTGCAGCAGATTCTTGACGGAGCGGCGATTGACACGCTGGGCGCTGAGGTGATCACCAGGGTTGTCTGCGAAAGCAGCACCGATGTGGATGCCGATGTAGTTACCGCCGCGATGGATCTGGGGCATGCGGGTATGGCGGTGCTCGTGGAAACAGAAGAAAGCTTTGTGCTTGTAAAGTATGAAGCGGATGTTGAAGAAAAAGTGGCTACGCTGGACGAAGCCCGTGAATCCCTGACGGAAGAAACGCTTGCTGCCGCCAAGGAAGAAAAGTACAACGCGACCGTGAACGAATGGATTGACGCTGCCGAAGTAAAGATTTATACCGAGCGGCTGTCCAACTGACAAAGGCATTTAGTGCCGGGCTTTATGCCCGGCATTTTTTCTTGCAGGTTTTCCCTGCGGGTGTGTGCCTTGCCTTTTCACTGCGGTTCCTGTATAATGAGAATGCTTCAGACGGAAGGAGGTGTTCGCATGCGCTATTTGCGCCGTCTGATCTGGTATTTCGTTTCAAGGCTCTTTGTGTTTCTGCTGATTCTGGGCATCCTCACAGTCACCTTCTATTTTGCTTACAATGCCACCAACATCTATGTGATCGTAAAGGATGGTATGGCGCGCCGTGCACAGGTCATTATGATGGATGAGCCGGTCTCTTCTCTTGATAATTATTTTTCTGCTTCATGGATTCCAAGGGATGGATTTTTGCAAAATGCGCTGAACAATGTGGACCCCTATCGCGACTGCACGGTCACCGGCTTTGACCATCGAATATCGCTGAGCCGCATGTGGTGCTGGCCCTGGGAAGACACGGCGAGCGCTGTCATCACCGAACGCATACCGGCCATCGACGGCAAGACCTCTTCTGCCGGCGGTGTGCCAGACTGGCCTGACGCCCGTTATTCCGTGATTCTTGCCCGTGAGGATGGTCATTGGAAAATCAAAAATATGACGATGATGGAACTGCTCAATGAATAAAACACCCATTCTTGCCCTTGCCCCCATGGCGGGGATAACCGACTGGCCCATGCGCACGCTGTGCTGCGAAATGGGCTGCAATTACACGACAACGGAAATGGTCAGCGCCATGGGCTATCTGACCGCTCCGGATTCGCTGCATGTATATCGGCATTTACTGGCGGTCAATAAAGAGGAGCCCTCCCCCGCAGTGCAGATTTTCGGCCACCGTGCGGATCTGATGGCGCGGGCTGCCGCGAAGCTGAGCGATCTGGGGAAGTTCTCTGCCATTGATATCAACATGGGCTGTCCGGCGCATAAGGTCAATTCCTCCGGCTCGGGCAGCGCGCTGCTCAAAAATCTGCCGCTGTGCGCAGAGATTATTTCATCCGTCCGCAAATCCACCAATCTTCCTGTCACGGTGAAGATGCGGCTGGGATGGGACGATGAATCCCTTTGCGCCATAGAGCTTGCGCACATTGCGGAGGACTGCGGCGCGGACATGCTGACCGTACACGGGCGCACGCGCATGCAGCAGTATTCCGGAAAAGCGGACTGGCAGGCAATCGCGCAGGTGAAGCAAAGCGTAAAGATTCCTGTGCTGCTCAATGGCGATATTGTCAGCGCGCAGTCTGCGCTGGATGCATTGTCCATGAGCGGCTGCGATGGAATCGCCATAGGTCGCGGCGCGCTGGGCAGGCCTTTTCTTTTTGCACAGATCAGTGCAGCGCTTGCCGGAAAGCCTGTTATTCTGCCAACCGCCGATGAAATCATAGATACTGCAATCCGACACGGCGAGATGATGCGCGCATGGAAGGGCGAGCGTTCCGCCGTTCTTGAAATGCGAAAGCACATGTGCTGGTACATTCATGGACGAAGCGGCGCTGCGCGCCTGCGCACCCGAATCACGGCCGTCGATTCCATGGATGAGGTCTATCGACTGCTGGATGAATTCCGCTGTCTGCAGAAAAATCCGCACGATTCATAATCTTCGGATCGTTTTTGTCATTTTTTCCTTTTTTTGTTGACAAGCTGCCCGCGCGGTGATATATTTATCCAGAATCCCGATTGAATCAGTCGGGATTGTGAGGAGGTACAGCTTTGAAACTCTCAACGAGAGGAAAATATGGCCTGTATGCCATGGTCTACCTCGCGCAGAAAGCAGAGGAAGGTCCACAGCCGCTTCGCGCCATTGCCCAGCTTGGTCTTCCCGATCAGTATCTTGAGCAGCTGCTTGGTTCCCTTCGCAAAGCCGGTCTGGTCAATACCGTCCGGGGTTCGCAGGGTGGGTATCAATTGGCCAAATCCCCCGATGCAATCAGCGTGGGTCATATCATTGATGCAATGGAAGGCCCGCTCAATCTGTCGGAATGCGCCATGGAAGGCGAGGGCGCCTGCCCGCACAGTGATGGATGCAAAACCAAGCGCGTGTGGGAATATCTGACCGACCGAATCAATCAGCTGTTATACAGCGTCACACTTCAGGACATGCTTGAATCAAAGGAGATGGACTAATCTTGGATCGCATCTATATGGATAATGCAGCTACGACTGCCGTGCACCCCGCAGTGCTTGAGAAGATGCTGCCCTATTTCACCGCCTGTTATGGCAATGCCAGCAGCATCCATTCCACGGGCCGCGATGCCCGCAAAGCCCTGGAAGAGGCGCGCCGTCAGGTTGCCGCAGCGCTCAACTGCAAGCCTCAGGAGGTGTACTTTACCTCGGGCGGAACAGAAGCGGACAACTGGGCGCTGAAGGGAACTGCATTTTCTCATCGCGCAAAGGGAAATCATATTATCACGTCTGCCATTGAGCATCACGCGATACTGCACACCTGTGAATGGCTTGAAAAGCAGGGCTTTGAGATCACCTATCTGCCGGTGGATGAGTATGGCATGGTCAATCCGGCTGATGTGGAAGCGGCGATCAAGGACAGCACGATTCTGATCAGCATCATGGCTGCCAACAATGAAATCGGCACCATTCAGCCCATTGCAGAAATTGGCCAGATTGCCCGCGCGCACAAGGTGCTTTTCCATACGGATGCCGTGCAGGCCATCGGTGCCATTCCGATTGACGTGCAGGCCATTGGCTGCGATATGCTGTCGCTGTCCGCACACAAATTCCACGGTCCCAAAGGCGTGGGCGTGTTGTTTGTGCGTCAGGGTGTTCGGCTTGATAACCTGCTTCACGGAGGCGCGCAGGAACGCGCGCGCCGTGCAACAACTGAGAATGTCGCCGGTATCGTAGGCCTTGGCGCCGCGATCGAAATGGCAACTGCCAATATGCAGGAAAAGAATGCGCGCATCAGCGCATTGCGCGACCAGCTGATTGACGCTCTGACACAGATCCCCTATGTTCGTCTCAATGGTCACCGCACGCAGCGTTTGCCCGGTAATGTCAATGTTTCGGTACGGTTTGTTGAGGGCGAAGCGCTGCTTCTGCGCCTTGATCTTGCGGGCGTTGCCGGTTCCAGCGGCTCTGCCTGCACATCCGGCTCGCTTGATCCTTCTCATGTGCTGCTTGCCATCGGATTGCCACATGAAATTGCGCATGGAAGCCTTCGCCTGTCGCTGAGCGATACCAGCACGCAGGAAGAAGTTGATTATGTTCTGTCTACGCTGCCCGGTATCATTGACGATCTGCGCAGCATGTCCCCGCTCTACAATGATTTTATGGAGGCGCAAAAGTAATGTACTCTGAAAAAGTGATGGATCATTTCAGCAATCCCCGCAATGTGGGAGAAATTGAAAACGCCGACGGCGTGGGAACTGTAGGCAATGCGAAATGCGGAGATATCATGCGCATCTACCTCAAGGTGGACGACAACGGCGTGATCAGCGAAGTGAAATTCAAGACCTTTGGCTGCGGCGCTGCCATTGCGACCAGCTCCATGGCCACCGAAATGATCAAGGGTAAAACCCTTAAGGAAGCGCTGGCGCTGACCAATGCAGCTGTGGCGGAAGCGCTGGATGGTCTGCCCCCTGTCAAAATGCATTGTTCCCTGCTTGCCGAGGAAGCCGTCAAGGCCGCTGTTGAAGACTATATGAAAAAGCATCCCGAAGCGGTGATCTGATGTCCGCCTTCCCGGCGCGAACGCATATGGAGGTTCTTCATGCCGGAAATTCATGGCAATACCGAGGGCGTGCGCAACAGTACGCTGAATGAACTGAAAATCCTATACGATTATCCTATTGGCCGGGATGAATACCTGCCTTCAGAGCTTGCGCGTCTGATGGGCAGGTATTCCTGCGCTTTGAATCGGGAAATATCGCTGTATATCAGCCGCGACGGCGAGGTTATCGACATAACCATTGGCGATATTGGCAGCGTGCCGCTGGCTGAAATCCGTCTGCGGCGCAATATGCGCAGGCTTTCCCGCGTACGCTGCATCCATACGCATCCCCGCGGCGCTGCTGATCTTTCCGATGTGGATATCACGGCGCTCAAATCGCTGATGCTGGACAGCATGTGCGCGCTTGGAGTGGATGATCAGGGCAATATTACCGGCGTTCAGGCCGCCTTTCTCACCGAACGCGTAAATGGCGAGCCGCAGCCCTTCACCACGCCCATCCTGCCGCTTCGCCGTCTCCCCCAGCAGGAATGGATGGAAGAAATCTCCCTGTCTGATGAACGCGTGATGAAGGGTGAAGATAAGCGCGATGAGGATGCCCCGGAGCGCGCGCTGCTCGTTGGCATTGAAAGCGAGGAGTCTCTGGACGAACTGTCTGCGCTGGCAGA
>CAMGDO010000008.1 GCA_946042585.1 uncultured Clostridia bacterium | reverse complement strand
GCGAGCCCGTTGCGCTTCGCCTGCTCGCAAGCGGCATCCAGACTGTCATGGTGCATTATTCCTGCAAGCCTGCCGTATGGCCCACCGCCCTGAACGAAATCGGCGAGGCCATGGCTTACTGCCGCGCGCATGCAGACGAGTGGCTGTCTGACCCAAGCAAAATGGCGGTGATGGGCTTTTCGGCCGGCGGGCATGCCGCTGCGTCGCTTGGCACCTGCTGGCACACGCTGGAATACGGCGAAGCCTGCCGTCCCAACGCCATGATTCTGTCCTATCCCGTCATCACCAGCGGCGAATACAGGCATAACAATTCCTTTTTGCGCCTGCTGGGCGATGATTACGACCGGAAGCTGAGTGAAGTGTCGCTGGAAAACCGTGTCAGCGACAAAACCCCGCCCACTTTCCTGTGGCACACCTGGGAGGACGAAGTGGTACCTGTGGAAAACAGCCTGCTGATGGCATGGGCGCTGCGCAGAAACGGCATTCCCTGCGAAATGCACATCTATCAGAAGGGACCGCATGGCACGGCGCTGTGCAATGACGAAACACATGCCAGCGAAATGCGCCGCGTGCTTCCACATTGCCAGAACTGGATTGACATGGCCATTCGCTGGCTGAAAGAACTGAATACTCTGGAGGCATAATACCATGCTGCACACACACATCACATTGCCGCGCACCAATGTGGAACTGATTACCTATCTGATGGATAACGCCGCGGTCGAGCCGGAGCGCCGCCGTCCGCTGGTGCTGATCTGCCCGGGCGGCGGGTATTCCTTTCTGAGCGCCCGCGAAGCCGAGCCCATCGCGCTGCGGCTGAACGCTCTGGGCCTGCAGGCGGTGGTGATGCGCTATTCCGTCGCGCCTGCCCGCTATCCCACGCAGCTGCATGAGGCCGCCGAAGCGATGGCTTACTGCCGTGCGCACGCGGAGGAATGGCTGTGCAATCCCGAAAAGATCGCCATCATGGGCTTTTCCGCCGGCGGCCACGCCGCCTGCTCGCTGGGCGTTTTCTGGCACACCCTGCCCGAGGGCGAAGCCTGCCGCCCCAACGCCATGATCCTGTCCTATCCCGTCATTTCCGGCGGCGAATTTGCGCACCGCGGCTCATTTGAATGCCTGCTGGGCGAACGCCACGATGAGCTTGCCGACGCGCTTTCCCTGGAAAAGTGCGTCACGGAAAACACGCCGCCCACCTTCCTGTGGCACACCTGGGAGGATGAGCTGGTGCCAGTGGAAAACAGCCTGCTGCTTGCCTGCGCGCTGCGCAGAAACGGGATTCCCTGCGAGATGCACATTTTCCAGAAGGGACGTCACGGGCTGTCCCTTGCCAATGAAGAAGTATACAGCGCAGCCAACGCCGCTGAGCGTCCCGAATGCCGTCCCTGGATTGACATGGCGGCGCGGTGGTTCAAGGCGCTGTAACAAGGAGGAAATACAATGGGTAATACATTCGACCGTGTCGCTATCAAGCAGGATGCCCGTGAGCGCATCGGCGTGCATCGCTGGCAATGCGCGGGCATCGTTCTGATTGTGATGCTCGTCAATATGCTGCTGGGCGGCCTGACCGCCGGGCTCATCAGCATCATTGTCACCGGTGTTCTGGCCGTTTCTGTCGGCGGCTTCTATCTGCGGATCTGGCACGATAAAAACCCCGACATCGCCGATTGGTTCAATGATATTATCAGCCCCGACTTTCTGCGCCGCATGGGCGGTATGCTGTGGATGCAGCTCAAGGTCATGCTTTGGTCGCTTTTGCTCTTTATCCCGGGCATTATCAAGGCCTATGCCTACACGCTCACGCCCTATATTCTCTATGAATACCCGAATGTTTCCGCCACGGAGGCCAGCCGTCTGTCCGAGCGCATCATGAACGGGCACAAAATGGACATGTTCATCGCGCAGATGAGCTTTCTTCCCTGGATCATCGCCAGCGCCTTTACGCTGGGCATTCTGAACATCGTGCATGTCACGCCCTATATGGAATTGACCTTTGCCGGCATCTATGAAGAGCTCAAGCAAATCGCGCTGGATGAAGGCGTAATCACGGATGCGGAGCTGAACGGCGCCATCAACTGACCTTTTCGCATTGTTTCCCGGAGGCATCCCCTTGAATGATTTTTCACTGCAGCCTGCTTTTCTGCATCTGGCGCTGGACCTTTCGCAGGCTGCCTACAGCCTGCAGCTGGAGCCCTGGCTCGATCACGGCTGGGCAGACATTGCCATACAGGTGGATGAAGCGCTGGTCAGCGGACTGAACGCGCAGGATGCCGCCGCGCGCAGAAGCGCCCTGCAATCCGCGTCGCACATCCGCGCCCGGCTCGAACGGCTCGATCCCATCAGCCAGTTCTTTGGCATGCGCCGCCAGCGCGAAGCGCTGGACACCTGCAAAGCGCTGGTGATGACGCATCCCCTGCGCAACGGCCGCACGGCGCTGGTCATTGCCTTTGCCGGCACCAGCAAGCGGATGTTTGACTGGGTCAGCAATCTGCGCGTGGAAGAAGAAGAAGGCTTCCACGCCGGTTTTCTGGCGCTCACGCGGCAGTTTGAAGAGAGCTGCGCGCGCATTCAGCTGCCGCAGACCGCAAAGGCGCTGGGACTGGCGCAGCTGACGCTTGAAGACGCGCTCTGCGACCTGAAGCGTCCGGACAGCCATTTCACGCTGATGGTCACCGGGCACAGCCAGGGCGCGGCGCTGATGCAGATTTTTCTGCACCGGCTGCTGAATAAGGGCGTACCATCGCACAATGTCATCGGCTGCGGCTTTGCCTCGCCGCGCGTTATTTTTTCGCGCGATCTGCAAAACGCCGTTCGCTATCCCATTTATCACATCATCAATGCGGATGATCTCGTCGCGCGCGTGGGCGGCGCCATGCATCTGGGGTGCTGCCGCGTTCTGCCCTCTGACCGCGCATTCCGCGCCCTGTGCTATGGCAAATACGCAGACGGACGGGCCATGCGCGATATGCTGCTGCTTCAGCACACCGTGCGCAGCACGCAAAGCGCGCTGCTGCTGGGCATTGCCGCCCTGCAATCCCTGCATGAGCTGCCCGACAGTGAAGCGGAAGCGGTGCTGGATACATTCGCCCCCGACTTTATTCCGGGGCTTCTCACGCAGCGGCTGACAGGTTATGCCAAAAAGCTGCTGCGCGCGGCAATTCGCCGCCTGCAGGCCAAGCACGAAAGCACCTTTGGCCCCATGGATGAACAGAAGCTTGCGCAATACACCGCATATCTGCGCATGTTTTTTCTTCGCTATGGCACGCAGAAAACCATACAGCTGCTTCGGGATGCGCTGCTTTTGCCGCATTCCCTCCATGGCGGTCAGGGCGTGCGCGCCTATGAAGCGCTGGTCACACGCTACGCTCACCTGCTGCTGCCTGCGCTCTGGTGCGAGGAAACGCCGCCCGTATGGGCCACACGGATGAACGGCAGATATCTGCCGCCTGCGCGTCCGACGCGCGATCGCTTTCATCGCTTCTCCAGCGCCCATCGCGCCGCCCGCCAGCTCCGATACGGGCAGGAAACACGCAATGAACAAAACCCATCCCCATAAATAAATCCTCCGTATGGCAAGCCATGCGGAGGAGCATTTTTTTGCTTATCTTTATCAGGCAGCTTATCCAGATGCGCCAGTTCACCGGCAAACCACATAGCGGCCATGCGGCATATCAACGCCTCTGTAATGCTTTGTCCAGGAATCGGTCCTGACCATTCCGTTTCTCAGGGCGACATTCTGCGAAGCCCTGTTGGACTCCCGGATGATAGAGCAGACCTCGTCTACCTTCAGCACATCAAATGCGTACCTTTTGCACGCCGCTGCCGCTTCCGTGGCATATCCCCTGTGCCAGTGCCGGCGTTCAAACAGATACCCTATTTCAAGCACTTCCCGGTCTTTCCACGGCTGCATGGTCAGCCCGCACTGGCCGATCATTTCATCTGTTTCTTTCAGAATGACCGCCCACAGGCCAAATCCCCATTTCTGATAGCGCATGATCTGCCTGTCCAGCCACTCCTGCACTTCTGCGTCGCTGAACGCCCCCTCATATGCATACATCGTGTCTGGATCCTGCATGATTCTGCACAGCGCGTCAAAGTCAGACTGATTCATCTCCCGAAGATAAAGCCTTTCGGTTTCCAGCACTCTCTTTTCCATCAAACAATCCTTTCTTCCCTGCGTGAGATGTCCTCATACAAATGCCCGCCGTTTATCCGGCGGGCAACGGTCGTCAGGGCAGCTTCACGCCGGTAAGCTCCATGCTGATCCGGCTCACATTCCCGTTTGTAATCTCATAGGTCAGTGTGGTGATGCCATTGTCCTCGCGCCAGTATACATATTCCAGGCGTCCCGTGCTCTCCGTCTCCTGATAATACTTTGCATATCCCGTGTATTCATCATAATACACGCTGCGATTGCCGCGGGCATTGGCCACCTGTCCCATATCGCGGAACTGCTCCGTCACCTCGCTGAGCTTCATGCCCACCTTGGTGCTGCGCGGACCCACCATGGAAGCGTAGTTCGTGCTGACGCTGTACAGCGTTTGCCCGGACATCGTGAAGCGCGCTTCGCCCCAGTCATAGGTGACGCACAGCGCTTCGCCGCCCGGCGCATTCTCATCCGTCACGGTCTCTTCCCTGCCTGCGCCATATTTCTTTTTCACATCGGCGTAGGTCGACTTGCCGACCGTAAAGTCCTTGAACTGATCATCCTCATCCCGGAAGAACTTCTTGTAGGGCACATTGATGCGGAACGTCTGCACCAGCTCATTGGAAACCTTGCCATACTGATTGACCGCCACTGCGCGCACCGTCACGCGGCCGCCCGGCAGCAGGAAGCCCTCATCCGTATAGATGGGCGATTCGCTGTTGGGCATTGTGCCGTCAATGGTATAGTATATGGTGATTTTCTGGCCTTCGGTATCGCCCGCCTCCGGATCCATATAGAGATAAATGCGCTTGCGCACATCATATTCACCCGACAGCACGCGCGATTTGGGCGCGCTGGGAGCGGGGAACCAGATGGTATATTTCAGAACCGACTCATCGCTGATGAGATTGGAAGAAACACACACGGCGCGAATGGTATGCGTACCCTCCGTCAGATGGATGGGCTGAGTGTAGAGCATGCCGTTTTCCGGCAGCTCGTTCACATCGTCATCCAGAAGATAATACACATCATATCCCTGCGGCGACTGCAGCGCCGTATCCTTCTCCAGCATATGACGGCCCGCTTCCAGCGTCGCCGTGGGCGCCAGCGGCACCAGCTGCTCACGCTGTGATTTGAAGCTCATCTCACCCGTATTGGTATACGCCTGCGCCATCAGCTCCGTAGCCTCAAACAAGCGATCCTGATCCATCATAATCGATATGGCATAGCGATACGCCAGCGGATTGGATGCATCCACCTCGCTGTACAGCTGTTTGTATACCTTTTCCGCTTCGCTGTTGAGCCCTGCCGCCTCATACGCATCCGCCAGCTCCAGCAGATGCTCATACAGCCCGTCAATCTCAGGATACAGTTCATACGCGCGGATATAGGTTTCAATCGAGCGAACGATATACCCCTGGTCAATCTGATCGGTGCCGATATGCCACAAAGCAGTCGCTGCAGCCTCCTCGCCGATCATGTCTATCATCTGGGCTTCCTTTTCCTCATCGCCCGCCGCATAGTTCATCAGAAACAGATGTCCCATGGGAGTTTTGACCGCCACAACAAACAGCGCCGCCACGGACACAAGCAGGATGCCGAGCAGAATGGTGCAAAGCAGCATGAAATTGATGCCCCGGGGCTTCACCGGCCGGAAAGATCCATTGGCATGATGCCTGCGCTTCTGGGAAGCGCTGCTGCGCTCGCCGCTGACGCCGCGATGATGGTCGGGGCGGGCGGAATCGCCGCTGAAGGAATCATAGCGGGCATAATCGCTGTAGGAACCGCCCGAAACAGGCGGAAGATTATGGCTCTTTCCCTGTCGGATGGAGCTGGCCTTCCCGTCACCGGCGTAGTTTTCCAGAAAACCGCCGCACCGGGGGCAGACGCGCGAGCTGTTATCCGATTCATAATTGCAGCGCTGGCAAATCATTGCAGATAGTCTCCGCTTCCCTGTCTCATGGAATCGTCCGGCGTTTCCGTTTCCTGCTGCCAGTCCGTCTGCATGCCCGCCATCGCTTCATATTCCGGGTCGGATTCATCAAACGTGCGCTCAGGCGCATCGCCGCCCAGCTGCTCAATGGCAGAGCGCAGCTCGATATAGGTCAGATAGGTGATGTCCTCATCCAGCGCCAGATCAATCAGCGTTTCCAGCGCGCGCTCATCGCCCAGCCGCCCCAGATACCCTGCCAGCACCGCCACATTGGCACCGGGAAGGCGGATAAGCCGCAGCAGCTCCCCGAGCACGCGTCCGGTCGTATCGGGATAATGCGAGAGCACTGAGCAGTACGCCTCCCGTCCCGCATCATTGGCCTCATCCATCGCCGCCAGCATGGGCTCAATCACAGCCTCCCCCATCTGGGCGAGACTGTCTATCGCGATGTCGCACAATTCATCCTCTGCCGCGCGGTTTTTCTGCCATTCGATATACATCTCCATGGGCAGCGTGCTCACAAGCTCCGCCAGAAGCGACACCGCCGTCATCCGCGCTTCCTGCGGCGTGCGCTCCTTTTTCAGCAGGGCATACAGGCGGTTCTCCGCAGCTTCGCCCAGCTCCACAATGCGGTTGAGCAGCATATCCGGCACAGGCACACGCTGTTTGAAGTAATCCTCCATCCAGTCCACCAGCACCTTGGCGTCGTCCCACTGCCCAAAATACTCGCCGGGCTTCTCCCTGGCCAGAAAATCTGCCGGCGTATCCAGAAAGCGCGCATACACCTCAGGCAGGTCGGCTTCCATTTCGTCAATATTGCGATATTTTTTGCCGTTGTCGTGGAACCATTTCATGGCATACTGCTGAAACGCCTTGTCAAAATCAATACACTTCATGGATTGTATTGCTCCTTCTGATCAGTTGCATATACGCGCGTTGCACGCGCATAGGCCGGCGCGAGCGCCTGATATACGCATACGCCGTTTCTTCCCTGCCGCTCTTCATCAGCAGATAGGCGGCAAACGCCGTCATCCACACATCATCCCGCGCCTGCGCGCAGTGTTTGCGCGCGCTCTCCGGCAATCGTCTCCAGGCGGATGGCATTTCCCGCACCACCACGCCCAGCGGCACACGCCCACGCAGCAGATGAATCAGCCGCCGGATCAGCTCATGCAGATCGGCGTCATATGGCGGTTTTATCTTCTGCGGCAGCAGACACAGCCGCCCCCGCACCCGCGCAAAGCACGGCATGGGGGAGCCCATCTCCTCCAGCGCGTGCAGAATGGCTGCATATTGCATGGGCGCCATTTCATGCTCAATCAGCACAAGCCTGAGCCCCAGCGCATCGCCGCGCTGGATAAAGGTCTGCACAGCCAGCCCGAACAGTCCCGGCATGGGCAGGCGCATCATCTGCACCAGCCCCCGATGGATATCCGTTTCGTTTTCGAGCCTTTCCAGAAAGATCTCGCTGATTTTCATCTGGATGCGCCGTGACGCGTCCTCGTCATTTTCGCTGCCGTCCCAGGGAACATCCAACAGCGCACGCGGCAAAAGATCATCTTCATCCAGCATCGCCACGCGGCGCAGCAATTCCCGCACGCGCGCCTCGTCCTGGCGATTGGCCTGCAGCGCCAGCGCCAGCAGCAGCAGGGCATCCGTGCTGTTTGGATACTTGCTCACCCTTGGCTCCATCAGCTCCACCGCCAGCTCCGCATACCCCATCCCGATGGCATACTGGCAGTAGAGCGCCTGCTGATCGGCATGCAGGCACAGCCGCTGTGCGTTTTTGAGTGCCGCGTGGCAGGCCTCAGGCATATCGTTCAGATACAGCGCCTGCGCCAGCTGCAAGCGCATTTCCAGCCCCTCCGGCTTCATATCGCACGCAGCACAGGCATACGCCAATGCTTTTTCCGTCTTTCCTGCGCGATGATACAATTCGCACAGCAGCTGCGCGCACTCGGCGGTTTTTCCCCGCTTCCAGGAATGCCGCGCAATTTTCAGCGCCGCTTGCCAATCGTTTGCATGATCCATCGCCTGATCGCACAGTACCTGTGCCCGGCGCATGCGGCGGGGTTGCATTGGCTCACGGGGCATACGCCACAGGATATCCCGCGCCTGATCGGATAATGGCCCGCATGGCGCAATGCGCAGATACAGATCGAGCAGATCCGCCATCGTACGCTGATCGCCTGCCAGCGAACGGTTGCGCGCCAGCCCATACAGGCTGTCCGCATCCGATGCATCGCGCGCCAGGTTTTCCACATAAAGCCGGTCGCTGACGGACAGCGCGCGCATATCGGCGTATGTTTCTGCCAGCTCGCGGCGGGTCTGGCTGTCATCATATTTGCGCAGCGCTGCGCGATACAGGCGCACAGCCTCCACAGCATTTCCCGCGCGGCGGGCACGCTGTGCCTTCTCCCGCCAATAGGCAGCCGGCATGTCAAGCGGTACAATATTGGGCATTCCGATCTCCTTGCTGCGGTTATTGCAGGTCGCTGTTGAGCAGCGCCTTGAGGTCTGCCTCGGTAAAGCGGTGTGTAGCATGGCAGAAATGGCACGTCAGCTCCGCGCCGTGATCCTCGCGGATCATGCTCAGCAGCTCCTCTTTGCCGACGCTTTTAAGCATCGCCTGCGCTTTTTCCCGGCTGCAGCCGCAGCGATAGGCAATGGGCGCACGGCTGAGCACCACCATGTCCATATCCCTGAACCAGCGCTGCGCCAGATCATCCAGCGAATCCTCAAACAGATCGCGGCTGATGCCGGAAAACAGCATGGCGCGCATATCCAGCGTCTCCAGCGTTTTGCTGCTGCAGCCGGGCATCGCCTGCACCAGCACGCCGCCAGCGGACAGCACCATGCCGTTATGCACGATAGCGCCCAGCGATACGATGGATGGCGTCTGCTCGCTATGGGCATAATAGGCGGCAAAATCCTCGCCCAGCTCCCCGGAAATCAGGTTGGTCTTGCCGATATACGGCTCTCCCACGCCAAAATCGCGGATGACCGTCAGCGTGCCATCCCGTCCCACCAGTCCTGCCACATCGCTCTGGCCGTCTCTGCGCACGGGCAGCTCCACCTGCGGATTCATCATGGAAACCTTCACATTGCCCCCGTGCGCCACACACGTCATGCGTCCGCCCGGTCCACCGCCATCTACCACCACCGTCACATTGGCGTCCTGTTCCTTCATCATCACGCCCAGCATGGCGGTTCCCGTCATCAGACGGCTCATTGCAGCGATGGCCACATCGGAGGCATTGTGCAAATCCCCAGCGGTTTGCGCAGTTTTTGTGGTGCGCATCAGCAGCACGCGCGCCTCACCCCCGCAAATGGTCATGCGCAGCAATGCGTCCTGCTCGTTAAAAGGCTGATTCATCATTTTCTTTTCTCCTTCGGGCGAATGGCGCGTACATGCCATCTGTCATCTCCCTCACGGGGCGCGCGCATCAGCAGCTTGCCATAAAAGCGAATCTCTGCAAAGCCGGCCTCCGTCAGACTGCCCTGTATTTCTTCCATTGTATGCGCGCGCTGCGTCTGCGTTTCTTCAAACCGCCTGTATGCGCCGTTCGCCTCGCGCACGAAAATGGACAGACGCATATCCACCGTGCGTGTGCGCGGATGGTATGCGTTCTGCCAGATATAGCTCACATCCTCGTCCTGACAGCCCAGGCAGTTATTGCCCAGCGTACCTAAGAGCTTTTCGGGTGTGGACACATCAAAGATCAGCGCGCCGCCCGGCTTCAGGCTGTCATACGCCGTCTTGAAAAAGCGCCGCATGCGTGCAGGCGTGGTCAGATAATTCACGCCGTCGCATGTGCACAAAATGGCGTCCTGCGGCCGGTGCAGCGAAAGGCGGCACATATCCTGACAGACAAAGTGCAGATCCAGCCCCGCATCGCGCGCCTTCTGCTGTGCAACCGACAGCATATCGGCGCTCATATCCACGCCTGTCATGCGATAGCCCGCCCTCTTCAGGCGCAGTGTCAGCGCGCCAGTGCCGCAGGCGCATTCGCACACCGCGCCGCTCTTCACCCCGGCGGATGCCAGAAGCTGCGCATAATGCTGCGCCCAGCTGTCATATGCCACATCCTGCATCAGGCGGTCATACACCGCCGCAAAGGCTGTATACATGCCGGTGTCAGGTTTCCTTTCCGCGCTGCTTTCGCATGCCGCGCACCAGACCGCCCACACGGCCTGTTTCCTGTGCGCTCAGCCCCGCCCAGCCCACCTGCTGAAGCTTCCCTATCAGCCCCAGCTGTGCCGCCGCACGGTATTTCAGACGCATTTCTTCATTCATTCGGGTCATTTCTGCGCTCACCTCCACGCACAGTATGCGCATGCAGGCAGCGTGTTATCGCTTACTGAGGAAGATTGCTGTTGTTTTGCTCCAGCACTTCGTCGTCATATTGCTCCAGATCGTCTTCCTCGTCTTCCTTCGCCAGACCGCGGTTGACCTCCACGCCCTCAATATGCACATTGATGTATTTATCAAAAACAGCATTGGAGAAGGAAGCATAGACAAACCGGGTCAGCGCGTTGCCGGCCACCAGATAATACATCGCCAGCAGCAGCAGGGCAATGACCCACTGGCCCGTGAACATCACAACTGCCAGCGTGATGAGCGCGGGAATCAACGTGGCCAGACGCACGCCAATCGTCATGGGAAGACGCGCCACCGCCAGCATAACGCCGTTGCGGATCAACTGGCCGAACGTCATTTTGTAGGTCACCATCAGCGGGTACATGAACACCAGTCCCAGATACCACAAAAAGCCCAGCACCAGGGTCAGCACCTGCGGCAGAATAAAGAACATGCTCTGCTTCGCCATCTGCCCATAGAAATTGTAGCAGACAAACAGCACCAGCGGCAGCACCGATGTGATGACGGATACGCCCAGCGCCTGCTTCCAGTTGTCCTTCACCGCGTCGCGGAAATCCGCCCACGGGAAGGCATGCTCATCGCGCGCCCAGTTGCGCGTCACATAGGCAAGACCCGCCTGCACAGGGCCTGTGATCAAAAGGCACGGCACCAGCAGAAGCAGCAGGGACTGCGTAAAGCCCGTAAGGCTTGTCTGCATGGCTTGCGAAATCACATTGCCGTTTTCATCCGTTGTTTCGTTATAAACCAGCGCGATATAGGAGCTACCGGTGGCTTCATCCTTCACACGGGCCAGATCATCCGCGCCCAATACGGCATTGACAAACATCACCGCCACAAACATCATGGGAATCCAGGCAACACATGTCATCAAATTGATTCGGCACAGCCCCGACAGGCGGATGCGCAGCATTTCCCAGAATAGCTGCCAGCGGTTTTTGGGCAAATCCTCCTGACGATAATCGCCCTTGCCGCTCTTGCCGTAATAATAGCTGTTCATTAAACGTCCAAACATGGACTCATCCTCCCAGAAACAAGATATTTCTGATATTATACCATAAAACCCTGCAAAAAGAAACACCCAAGCGCCCTGCGCTTTGCATCTTTTCAATCTGACAATTTCGTGATAGAATAGCGTAAAATGTCACCTGCAAGGAGAACCGACATGGAACCCGTCAACACCCGCAAGCAGTTTTACGAGCACCGGCGCGATGACATGCCCACCACCAGCTGCTTTCAGTCGCACAATAATCACTGTTTCCCCCATTTTCATTCCAGCATCGAAATGGTCTATGTGCATTCCGGCGC
>CAMGDO010000007.1 GCA_946042585.1 uncultured Clostridia bacterium | reverse complement strand
GAAGCGAGGTTGCCCCCGCTCCTCGAACCGGCAAAGCCGGTTCTGCGGAATAGAAAATGAAGGAGCTGCGCCCCTTCATTGCATTCCGGCAGCTGTGCGCCCATTTTGTTGATAGTCTGAAAGACGGCGCAAAAGCCGTCTTTGAAGGGAAAGAGCATTATTCCTCAGTGAGCCAGATGGAATCCAGATAGGCCATGCGCCCGGTGAGGAAGACGCGCAGATATTCGATATTGGAGGGGAAATCCGCGCCTGTTTTTACAACGGGCAAATCCTCGTCGTTAAAGGTGCGCCAGCGGCTGAAATTGACCCCGGCGGCGCAGGTGAGCATGGCTTCGTAGTCTGACAGCGACATCAGATTGCCTGTGCTTTCGCTGGAGGGCGCCTGCCCCAGAATCACCTGCAGACAGGGGCGGAAGCGCTCCTTGTACATGGCTTTGACCGCATCCACAAACTCCTCATGCTGATACAGCTTGGGGAACCAGTAGTAATGCTTGTAGTCGTCGGTGGCGGTGAAGAGACCTTCAGGGTCGATCAGCTGGTTTTTGTAGTATCCGCCGGCGAAGCTGCCATAGGCGTTGTCATAATCCCATACGGGACCGAAATACAGCTTGTCGCTGACGGAATCGGGATATTTGAAGAGATAGAAGCTCGATTTGTTGCCATCCAGATTTTTGGTAATTTCTTCGATCAGATATTTGCACACCAGCGAGTCCATATCGGCGATTTCACTGAAATGCCTGCCCGTTTCAGGATCGCATCCGTCGCTGGCGCTGATGGCGTTTTCAAAGGACTGCACCAGCGAGCTGATATACTCCACCTGCGCCTGAGAGGCGTATTCGGGGGATTTGAGCTGCACCACCTGACCGCTTTGGGTGACAAAACCGGACACTGATTCCTTATAGCGTTCATCCAGCTCCAGCTGCATCAGATATCCGCCGGTGATATCCTCAGGATTGTTCTCGATGGCCACATATTTGATGGTTCCGCGCTTGTATTGGGTCACCCCCTTTTGCTTGAAGGAGGAGAGCGGCTGGCTGTTGACAGCCTGCGTGGCGTCCTCAAGGTCTGCGATGCTTATGCGGTTCTTGTTCACCTGAATCTTTTCGCTGAGGATGTATGTGCCGTAGTAGACGGTGTTCACATAGACGTCGGCGAAACGGTAATCGGTGGTGAAGGGCATGCCGACGGCTGCCGCCAGATCGAGCGTCAGCGCGTTGCGCAGCATGGAATTGTCGCAATAGCTGGCAATGAGCAGCCAGGTCTTGGCGCTGTCCATCCCCAGAATGGACGCACCGTCGTTGAGCTTGATGTGAAAGGACTTCTTATAGGGATAGAAGGAATAATTGCCGCGCACGCGAATGTATTCAAAGGCATTGCGGTATACCGTGCAGGCGTTTTCATCCTGAATGCACCATGAGCCGCTTTCGTGATTTTTCTTGCTTTCGGAGATGTAGGTGATCTTGCCGGACTTGGTCTTGAGGTATACGCCGGCGGTATTTGCGGATTGCGCGACAATGACCTGATAGGTATTGCTGCCATTGCGGATGGTAACCCTTTTCCCGGGCACAAAAACGTCTGTGACGTCGCCGCTTTTGACAGTGACGCCGTTCACGGTGAAGGACTGGGCGGAGCCGGTGAAATAGACGCGCAGACGGGAAGCGTCAATCCCGGAGGGCAGAAACAGATAACGGTTGGTGTTGCCGCGGGCAAACCACTGAATGGCTGTATCGGGCAGATTATCGCCCGCATTCCAGTCAATATCGCCGCTCCAGATATACAGGCGGTTGATTTCCTTGGCGTGCGACACGGCAGGCAGGCTGCACAAAAGCATGGACAGCAGCAGAAGCGGAAGCAGGTGAAGCAGGTATCTTCGCATAATGGCGTCCTCCGAAAAATGTCTTCCAAAGTATAACATACTGGCATGATTCTGGCAAGAAAGAAGCGCTGAAGAGCATCCAGCGCGCGAAAACTGGCAAAAGCTGTCTATACAGACCGGATAATGACCGAAAAGACCATTTGAGCAAACACGGATAGTATGGTATAATCTGAATTGTATTATCAGCATTTTCTTGTGGAGGGATGGTATGCCGCTCACTTCTTTTGATAAGGAATCCATCAAACAGTCGATTGTCGGAAAGATTCAGCGCTATAACGGACGCACCCTGGCAGACGCGACCGATCAGCAGATCTATCAGGCCGTGGCATCGACGATTCGTGACCAGATCATGCAGAAATGGGTTGCCGCGCGCGAGCGCGACAAGACCTATATGGGGAAGAGGCTGTATTATCTGTCGGTTGAGTTTCTCATGGGGCGCAGCCTGCACTGCAACGCGCTGAATCTGTGCTCGATGGAGAATGTACGCGAGGCGCTGCTGGAACTGGGAATCAACTGGCGTCATATTATCCGCGAGGAGCCAGAACCCGGCCTTGGCAACGGCGGTCTGGGCCGTCTGGCAGCATGCTTCCTGGACAGCCTGTCCTCGCTGGAAATGCCCGCCATGGGCTGCACCATCCGCTATGAATACGGCTTGTTCCGCCAGCGTCTGGTGGACGGCCAGCAGGTGGAGATTTCCGACAACTGGCTGGAAAACGGCAACACCTGGGAGGTGGCTGCGCCGGAAGACACGGTGGAAGTGCGCTTTGACGGCCATGTGGACATGGTGCAGGAAAACGGGCGCACCAATTTTCGCCTGCGCGACTATCATTCCGTGATGGCGGTGCCCTACGATATGCCCATCGCCGGCTATGATTGCGACACAGTGAACACCCTGCGCATGTGGCGCGCGCGCAGCCCCCGTGACAATATGGACTTTGGCGCGTTTTCCGCAGGCAATTATGAGAAGGCGCTGGAGCAGGATATGGCTGCCGTCATCAGCAAGGTGCTGTATCCGGAGGATAATCATTATGAGGGCAAGCGTCTGCGCCTGACGCAGCATTATTTCTTCACCAGCGCCACATTGCAGTATGCCGTCAAGGATTTCAAGCGCCGCTTCGGTACGCGCTTTAATCTGCTGCCCGAAAAGATGGTTGTGCAGATCAACGATACGCATCCGGGTCTGGCAATTCCGGAGCTGATGCGCATCCTGATGGACGAAGAGGGCCTGGGCTGGGACGAGGCGCAGGCTATCGTGAGCCGCACCATCGCCTACACCAACCATACCGTGCTGAGCGAAGCGCTGGAAAAGTGGCCTGAGCAGATGGTGAAGCAGCTTCTGCCGCGCATCTATATGATTCTGGAGGAAATGAACCGCCGTCTGTGCGCGCGGCTGTGGAACGCCTTCCCGGGCGACTGGGACAAGATTGCCAAGATGGCCATTCTGGCGTATGATCAGGTGCACATGGCCAATCTGTGTGTGGCGATGACCTTCTCCACCAACGGCGTAAGCCGTCTGCACGGCGAAATTCTCAAAAACGATACCTTCCGGGATTACTATTCGCTGATGCCGGAGAAATTCTCCTATATCACCAACGGCATTACGCACCGCCGCTGGCTGATGGCATGCAATACGCACCTGCGCGATCTGATTACCGAGGCCATTGGCGACAAGTGGTACAAGGAACCCGAACGCCTGGAGGAGCTCACGCCCTTTGCGGAGGACAAGGCATTTTGCGAAAAGTTTGCCGAGATCAAGCGCTTTAACAAGCAACAGTTCAACCGCATGCTGGCGATGCGTCAGGACATGACGGCTGAGGAGGATTTCTTGTTTGACAGCCAGTGCAAGCGCCTGCATGAATACAAGCGCCAGCTGCTCAATGCCCTGCACATTCATGTGCTGTACAACCGCATCATGGATGATCCCAACTACACCATGGTGCCGCGTGTGTTCATTTTCGGCGCCAAGGCAAGCCCGGGCTACTACAAGGCCAAGCTGATCATCCGCTACATTCTGGCTTTGTCCAAGCTGATTGACCGCTCGCCCCGCGCGCGCAGGATGCTGCGCATTATCTTCGTGGAGAACTATGATGTATCCGCCGCCGAGGCGATTATTCCGGCGACGGATCTGTCCGAGCAGCTGTCCACCGCGGGCAAGGAGGCCAGTGGTACGGGCAATATGAAGTTCATGATGAACGGCGCGCTGACCATAGGCACCATGGATGGCGCAAACGTGGAGATTCACGAGCAGGTGGGCGCCGACAATATCTATATCTTCGGTATGCGCGCAGATACGGCGGCAGCGCTGGAGCATGAGGGCGGCTATAATCCCATGCAGATATTTGAGAACAACGCCGAGATTCGACGCGCGCTGACGCAGATGATCGACGGCACGGTGCTGCCGGACAGTCCTACCGCTGCAGGCGCTCTATCATGATCTGCTGTTTGACGACAGGTACTTTGTGCTGAAGGATTTCGGCAGCTATTCCATGGCGCAGCGCCGCGTGAACGAGGATTATCTGGACCGCGACAAGTGGCTGCGGATGGCTGTGCTCAACACGGCCAAGTCCGGCATCTTCTCGTCCGATCGCACCATTCAGGAATACAACGACAAAATCTGGCATCTCAGATAAGCTGAAAAAGGGCTTTGCGGGTGATGCCGCAAAGCCCTGCGCTTTTGAGTTACTTGCAGGTGTAGCTGCCGCACATGCTTTCGTCGGCGGCTTCGCCGGTGTAGGCCATGGGGGTGGGCTCCACCTGGATGCGCTCCAGCTTGCAGTGACCTTTTTCGTCATGATGCCTGCAGGAAACCACGGAGCAGTCGATGCACTGATGGCCGTTGACGGGATAACTCATGAGAATCCTTCCTTTCTTGCTGCTTTCTTACTGAACAGGTGCGCCGAGGCGCTCTGAAAAAGCGGACGCGGCAGCTCCTCGCGCGCGAAGCTGCGCTGGCGGGAGGGCGCACGATACAGACAGCGCTGTCCTTTCCGCAGGAAAGAATGCGCCGAAGGCTGATACCGTTTCCAACATACCGCGCTTTTGCGTCCACAGGCATTATGCCCGCAACGGCGCGTTCATATAAAAGGGAAATTTTCCCAAAAAAACGGGAAAGGTGAGTTCGAAACCATCCTCACCTAAAACAAAACTAAGGAGAGTTTGACAAATGAAAAGGAATTCTGCTCTTTACGTTGCGCAATCGGCACTGATTGCCGCGCTGTATGTGGTGCTGACCTGGCTCAGCAGCGCGCTGGGTCTGTGGGAAATCCGCTTTTCCGAGGCGCTGTGCGTGCTGCCGTACTTTACACCGGCGGCTGTGCCGGGGCTGACGCTGGGCTGCGTGCTGGCGAACCTTCTGACGGGGTGCGCGGCCTGGGACATTGCGCTGGGATCGTTTGCCACCTTGATTGGCGCGTTCATCGCCTATAAGCTGCGCAGGCGCAGCTGGGTGTGGGCGCCGTGGCCGAATATCATCGCCAACACACTGATTGTGCCCTTTATCCTGATGTATGTATACATGGACACATCGCGGACGTACTGGGGCTTTGTTTTGTATATGGCGGTCAGCGAGATCGCTTCGGCGGGCGTGCTGGGCTATGTGCTGCTGCATGCGCTCAAGCGCCGTCCGCAGCTGTTTCGTTCCTGACCTGAAAGATTGTAACGCGCATATCTGCGCCTGATGGCATGTGAGGGAAAGCGGGGTGGACGCACATGCGGGTTTATTATTGCAGAAAGTGTAAGACGGACAGCGCGGCGCCCATCTGCGAGCACTGCGGCATGCAGATCACGGCGCTGCAGCAGAATGAGCGCTTCAAGTGGCAGGCTTCGCGCCTGCCGCTGGGAGATGCGACGACTGTGCTGGGCGTTTTGCGGACGCTTTCGCTGATTCTTATGCTGCTGGCGGTGATTCTGTTTCTGGGTGAACTGTTGTTTTCCCCGGACAAACAGACGGCGGTGAGCCTGTTTACTTCCAGCGGGCTGGTTCCGCGGCTGCTGATTCTGTTTGCCCTGTCAGCTGCCGCGGCGCTGCTGGTATTGGGGCTGCAGGGGCGGGAAGAACTGCATTATGAGGTCAACCATCGCGGCGCGCATCTGCAGGTGTGGATAGCACCCAGCCGTCTGCGCTGCCTTGCCCGGTGCATTCCCTATGATCCATACAGCATTGTGCGCGACCGTGAGGGCGTGCAGCATATGAAGGTGGGGGAAACGCATATCCTGTGGGAGGATGTGATGCGCTACGTGGTGCGCAAACGCGCCGGACGCATCGAACTGTATCACCCGGCCGGATACCGGTTTCTGACGCTGTATCCCGAGCAGGAGGAAATGGATGCGCTGGTGCAGTATATGACGCCGCGCATGAAGCAGCTGGTGAGCAAATAAGCATGAAAAAAGCACGGATATGTGGACGTCCGTGCTTTATTCTTGTGCCTTTTTCGGTTTGAATGGCGCGGGGCAGGGGAACGGCTTATTCTGCCGGATTCTCTGTGCGGTAGCCGTGCGGATTGTGGCTTTGCCAATTCCAGGCGTCGCGGCACATGTCCTCAATCGTATGCGTGGCCTGCCAGCCAAGCACGGCCTGCGCCTTGGCAGGATCGGCAAAGGATTGCGCGATATCGCCGGGACGGCGCGGTGCATACTGATGGGGAAGCGTCAGGTGATTGGCGCGCTCAAAGGCCTCCACCATCTGCCTGACGCTGCAGCCTTCGCCCGTGCCCAGATTGAAAATCTCCGTTCCCTTGTGCTCGCAGGCATATTCAAGCGCCTTGAGATGGCCGCTGGCCAGATCCATCACGTGAATATAGTCGCGGATGCAGGTGCCGTCGGGGGTGTCATAGTCATTGCCGAAAATATTCAGCATGGGGCGAACGCCGGCGGCGGTCTGGCAGATGAAGGGCATGAGGTTGTTGGGAATGCCCGTGGGGTCTTCACCGATCAGCCCGCTTTCATGCGCGCCGACCGGATTGAAATAGCGCAGAAGAACCACCGACCAGTCCTTGTCGGCATAGGCGGTGTCGCGCAGAATCCTTTCGCTCATCCATTTTGTCCAGCCGTAGGGATTGGTGCATTCGCCCAGCGGCAGATCCTCGCGCATGGGGACGATTTTGCTGTCGCCGTATACCGTGGCGGAGCTGGAAAAGACAATGCGCTTGACATGATGCTTTGCCAGCGCCTTGCACAGGGTGATGGTGGCGCCCAGGTTGTTTTCGTAATAATTCAGAGGAATGCTGACGGATTCGCCCACGGCTTTGAGACCGGCAAAATGAACGGCTGCATCGATCTGCTCACGATCCAGCACATGATTGACGATGCTCTCATCGCAGCAGTCGCCCTCATACAGCGCTACCTTGCGTCCGGTGATCTGTTCCACCCGGCGGATGGCTTCGGGGCAGCTGTTGACAAAATTATCCAGCACGACAACATCGTGACCGGCATTGAGCAGACATACGCAGGTATGGGAACCGATGTATCCGGCGCCGCCGGTGAGAAGAAAACGCATAAGAGCTCCTCCTTTTTTCATTCTACTATAGTATAGCCACAGCGGTGGGAAATGTCAAATGGGAAGACTGGTCAGATGCGCAGAAATCTGCTATAATGAACGAAAGCGTTGGGGAAAGGAAGTGGAAACGCCTGTGAGCCTGAGAGAAAGCAAGGCTGAACGCTTTGAAAGGCTGGTCGCGGAATATGAGCGGCCTGTGTATTTATTGTGCCTGCGGATGATGGGCAACCGGGAGGACGCGCTCGACTGCGCGCAGGAAGCGATGCTCAGCGCTTACCGCGCCTTTGACCGCTTTCAGGGCGATACGCATATGAAAACCTGGCTGTACCGGATTGCGCACAATACCTGCATCGACGCGCTGCGCAGACGAAAGAATATTACATCGCTGGATGTGCTGCACGAAAGCGGCTTTGATGTGCCCGACAGCGCGGAAAAGACGCCGCATATGCAGCTGGAGGCGCAGGAAAGGCAGGAGGCGGTGCGGCAGGCTGTCAGGCAGCTGCCGGACGAGCAGCGAGCCGCGCTGATCCTGCGCGATTTCCAGAATACATCCTATGAGGACATCGCGCGGATTCTGCAGCTGCCGGAAGGCACGGTGAAGAGCCGCATCAACCGCGCCCGCGAAAAATTAAGGCAAATTCTTTTAAAAAACGGGGAACAAAATGAAAGCTGTCACGTTCAACAGTATGAAGGGAGGCAAAAGAAATGAATTGCGCTGATTTTGCTTTGCTTCTTGACGCGCCCTGGGAGGAGCTGACGGACGTGCAGAAACAGGAAATGGAACAGCATGCCCGGGAATGCGAGGAATGCGCGTTTCTGTGGCAGCTCAGGCAGGATATGCACGGGATGGACGCAGTGGAAGAAGTACCGCAGGAGTTTTCCTCCGGATGGCGCGAGCTGATCAAAAAGGAGGAACAGAGGGAAATGAAGGACAATGTAAAGAAGTTCCCGTGGAGAAAGATCCTGGCAACGGCCGCTGCCGTGACAGTGGTGGCGGGCGGAACGCTTTTGAGCTTCATGAATGGCTGGGGGCTGGATACGCCCAGGGATACCCCGCTGACGAGCGCGCGGCAGTATTCGATGACCAGCGAGGATTACGGGTATGCGACGGGCGATACCTATATGCTCAAATCGGCGGAGTATGACGCCGCTTCGCTGGAAACGGCCAATGCAGCCGGGCAGGCAAGTAAGATCATCCGCACGGTGAATTTCACGATGAGGACGCAGCAGTATGACGCGGACTATGCCATGCTGCGCGAAAAGGCGGAAGAATTCGGCGGACGGGTGGAGAGCCTTTCGATTTCCGGCGATCAGGGAACGGGCACATTGCGCCGCGCGAATCTGACGCTGCGGATTCCCTCCGATCAGCTGGATGCGTTTCTGGACAGCCTGAACGGCGTGGGCAGCATGGCATCCTATTCGGAATATTCCGAGGATGTGAGCGGCGATTATTATGATGTGCAGTCGCGGCTGGATACGCAGCTGGCCAAGATGGAACGGCTGGAGCAGCTGATGCAGCAGGCGGATACCATGGCGGATCTGATTGAGCTGGAAAGCGCGATCAGCGACACGCAGTATATGATCGATTCCTATACCGGGCAGCTGAACAACTACGACAGCCGGGTGAATGATTCGTATGTCTATGTGACGCTGCGCGAGGTGTCAAACGCCGACGCGGCAGGCGAAAAGGCGCTTCCGCTGGGCGAGCGCATCGTGAAGGCGTTTGAGGCTTCGATGGAGCTGGCGGGCGAACTGGCACAGAGCGCGGCGGTATTCGTCGTGGTGGCGCTACCCTGGGGCGTGGGGCTGGCGGCTCTGATCGTGCTGGTGAAGCTGGTGCGGCATGCGGTGCGCGGGAAAAAGAACAAAGGCAAATAACGGACAAAAAAGGGCTGTCTCACCGGGAGACAGCCCTTCGTTTTTTGGAAGCATACAGAAGAATACGATCAAGGCGGATGCGCGAAAGAATCATTCCGCGCTTTTTCCCTTGGAGAGGGGCGGCTTGCGGCTGTAAATACCGGTCTCCACCTCGCGGATATAGGCCTCGCGCTTGTGCAGACGGGGCGCGTTTTCAGCGTCGCGCACGGCCTGCTGACGATCATAGGGCAGACAGATATAGCTCAGTTCAAACGGCGCGGGCGCGGCGCCGCTGCTGCATTGCATCAGCGCGTAGCTGACCATGGGCAGACCGCCCAGATTATTGCCGACGCTGCCGATGGAAAAGAGCAGCCGGCCTTCGTTGAGAGAGCGCAGCCCCGGGCGATGGATGTCCGCATAGCCCACGGTGTCAAAATCCGGCTTGAAAAGCCACAGAAGCTCGCTCTCGGGTTCGTGCGTCGCCTGCAGAACGGGCATGACGGGTCTGCCGTGCATCAGCCGAAGGCGCCGCCCTGACAAAACGGCATGATGTTCCAGCGGTAATTCCAGAAGACGCTCCATCCGTGCTGCGCCCAGCTGTTCATAATAGAAGGCGTCATTGCGGCTGAACAGGCGTTTGCCCACGCCTTCGTCCCAGTTTCCGCGCAGAATGATGGAGCAGTTGCTCATGGCCCAGTCAAAGGTGGCGGGGGAAGAGGGCCCCTTGCCGACGATGTCGCCCAGACACCATATTTCATCCACGCTGCGCGCGAGCAGATCCTTTTCCAGCGCCTGCACGGCGGGAAAATTGCCATGCAGGTCGGCAATAAGCGCGATGCGCATCACTTGCCCGCCTCGCTGACCAGCCAGCGGAAGAATTTGCGGTGCGTTTCATAGCGATCCTCCAGGGATTCGGGATGCCATTGCACGCACAGCATGGGATAGGGCTCGATAAATTCCATGCCCTCAATCAGACCGTCCGTTGCGCGCGCGCTGGGGCGCAGGCCTTTGCCCAGCACATTGACCGCCTGATGATGGCGGCTGTTGACCTGAATGTGCTCTTTGCCCAGCACGCTGTACAGCAGGGTGTTCTGCTCAAGCTGCATCCCGTGCACGGGATCCCGGGGCGTGTCATAGCAGGGATGCTTCAGAGAAGCGCCAAACTGCTCGGCGACATCCTGATACAGGGTGCCGCCCAGGAAAACGTTGATGATCTGCATGCCGCGGCAGATACCCAGAATGGGCATGTGCTTTTCCAGTGCATGGCGGATGATGATCTGGTCGATGCGGTCGCGCAGCGCGGAGATACCGCCGCAGCAGGGCAGCTTTTCCTCGCCGTAGGTGGCGGGATCCACATCGCAGCCGCCTGTGAGCACCACGGCGTCGGCGGCGTCCAGCGCTGCGCACAGCGCCTTTTCATCATCGGTATAGGGCAGAATGATGGGCGCGCCGCCGGCATGAAGGACGGCGTTGACATAGTCTGTGGACATGCACAGGCGGTTCTTTTCGTCATCCCAGATAGGACTTAATGCAATGACGGGCATGTCTTATTCCTCCTGGCAGAGAATTTCAGGGTACTTTGGCATTATATCACGCGACAGGCGGTTTGACTACCGGGAAAAGAAAAAGAAAAGTATATAGAAATGTGTGCGGATAATTGTAAAAAAACCGCTTTCGTGCTACAATAATCGACGCATCTATTTACCAGGGAGGGTATTTTTGAAATGGAAATCAAGACCTTGATCGCGCAGATCGTGGATGAAGCTGTACAGGAAGCATTTCCGGGCGTGGAGACGGGCGTGAACTATGAGGCGCTGCTTGAAGTGCCGCCGGACAGCAAGCTGGGCGATTTCGCTTTTCCGTGCTTCAAGCTCTCCAAGGCACTGCGCATGGGCCCGCCCGTGATCGCGCAGAAGATTGCCGCTGCTATCAATCATCCCGAAACGTGCACCGCGCAGCCGGTGAACGGTTATTTGAATTTCTTTCTGAACCGCGAGAACTTTGCGGCTGATACGCTGAAAAAGGTGATGGCTGCGCCCGAAAAGTGGGGCGGCGGGCAGGATGGCGCGGGAAAGACGGTGTGTCTGGATTATTCGAGCATCAATATCGCCAAGCGCTTCCATATCGGTCATCTGAGCACCACGATGATCGGCCATTCGCTGCGCCGTATTTATGATTTCCTGGGCTGGAAGACGGTGTCTATCAACCACTTGGGCGACTGGGGCACGCAGTTTGGTAAGATGATCTGCGCCTATAAGAAATGGGGCGTGCGCGAGGATGTGGAAAAGGGCGGTGTGGATGAAATGACCCGCCTGTATGTGCGCTTCCATGAAGAGGCCAAGGAAGATCCGACGCTGGAGGATGAAGGCCGCGCGTGGTTCAAGAAGATCGAAGACGGCGATCCCGAGGCGCTGGAGATCTTTAACTGGTTCAAGGAAGTAACGCTGCGCGACGCCATGAAGGTGTACGATATTCTGGGCGTTTCCTTTGACAGCTATGCGGGCGAAAGCTTCTACAACGACAAGATGGGCCGCGTGATTGACGAGCTGAAGGAGAAAGGCCTGCTGGAGGACTCCGACGGCGCGAAGATTGTCAATCTTGAAGAATACAAGATGCCGCCCTGCATTATCGTAAAGAGCGACGGCGCGACAATCTATGCCACGCGCGATCTGGCCGCCATGCTTTACCGCAAGGACACCTATCACTTTGACAAGTGCCTGTATGTGGTGGCCTATCAGCAGGATCTGCATTTCCGCCAGTGCTTCAAGACCATCGAGCTGATGGGATATGACTGGGCAAAGGATCTTGAGCATGTGGCCTTTGGTATGGTCAGCTATGAGGGACAGACGCTGTCCACCCGCGAGGGGCGCGTGGTGTATCTGGAGGATCTGCTCAGGCGCGCACAGGAAAAGGCTTTGCAGATCATCGAAGAAAAGAATCCGAACCTTGAGAACAAGGAGGAGGTCGCCCGTCAGGTGGGCATTGGCGCGGTGGTATATTCCGATCTGCAGAACAGCCGCATCAAGGATATTGACTTCTGGTGGGATCGCGCGCTCAATTTCGAGGGCGATACAGGTCCGTATGTGCAGTATACCTTCGCGCGCTGCTGCTCGGTGCTGCGCAAGGCGGGAGTGCAGACGGCTGCGCCTGATTACAGCGCGCTGTGCGATGACGAAGCACAGTATATCCTGCGCCTGCTGGCACGCTTCCCGGAGGATGTGCGCGCCGCCTGCCGCTCCAACGAGCCGTATATCATCACCCGCGCAACGACGGAGCTGGCCAAGGCATACAACAAATACTATTATGAGCATCGGATTCTGGACGGCGATGAAGGCGCGATTGCCGCGCGCGTGCAGCTGACGGATGCGGTGCACTGCGTTATCAGAACCGGTCTGTATCTGATCGGTATGGAAGCGCCCGAACGCATGTAAATACGGGAATTGGTGCAGGCTATACGGCAGACGGAAGCAAACGAATGGGGGAATAGAATGCGCTTTACCAAGATGCACGGGATTGGCAACGACTATCTGTTTATCAACTGCTTTGAGGAATATGTGTCTGATCCTTCGCGTCTGGCCCTGGATATGTGCCGTGAGCATACGGGCGTGGGCGCCGACGGCATTGTGCTGATTGAACCGGATGAGAGCGCGCCTTTTGCCATGCGGATTTTCAACCGCGACGGCAGCGAAGCGGAAATGTGCGGAAACGCCGCGCGCTGCATTGGCCGGTATGTATATGAACGCGGCATGACGGAGGCGACCTCCTTCATGCTCAATACCAAAAGC
>CAMGDO010000006.1 GCA_946042585.1 uncultured Clostridia bacterium | reverse complement strand
CGTGGTGGCGGGAGTAGCGGCGATTTTTGTGCTGGTGCTGCTGATTGTCAGCCTGCTGAACTGGCTCTGGCAGGATCTGGGCAGCGTGTTTGACGTGGTGTTTTCGATGTTCCGATAAACGAAAGAGAAGGGAAAAGGCATGCAGGTATCCTGGCAGTCGCTCTATGACGAAATTTTTGCGTGCGAAAAATGCGAATTGTGCCGCCGGATTCACAACAAGGTGCCCGGGCAGGGCAATGTGCATGCGAAGCTGATGTTTATCGGCGAAGGCCCCGGCGCGGATGAGGATATGCAGGGGCTGGCCTTTGTGGGGGCGGCGGGACAGCTGCTGACAAAAATGATTGCGGCCATGAAGCTTGAGCGAGAGGACGTATATATCTGCAACATCGTCAAGTGCCGCCCGCCGCAGAATCGCACCCCTCTGCCGGAGGAAGCCGCAGCATGTCTGCCCTTTCTTCGCCAGCAGGTGGCGCTGGTACGGCCGCGTGTGATCGTGCTGCTGGGCGCTACGGCGGCCAGAACGCTGCTTCGGGAGGATTTCCGCATCACACGCGAGCATGGAAAATGGGTGGAGAAAAAGGGCGTGTGGTTCATGCCCACCTATCATCCGGCGGCGCTCCTTCGGGATGAAAGCAAAAAACGCGAGGCATGGAATGATTTGAAGCTGGTGATGGAAAAGCTAAAGGATCTGGAGGCGCAGGAAAATGGCGGATTTGAAGGCGTTTGAGCGCGAGTGCACGGAGTTTTTCTGCCCGCTGTGGCCGGGCGAAGACAAAATACTGGTGTTTGGCGACGGCAACAGCACGCAGCCGCCGCTGATGCTCATTGGCGAAGCGCCCGGAGAACAGGAAACGCTGAAACGGCGTCCCTTTGTGGGCAAGGCGGGAAAAAATCTGGATCATTTCCTGGAAGTGATGGGGATGACGCGCGACAGCATATATGTAAGCAATGTGGTCAAGATCCGGCCTACGGAGCGGTCATCGAGCGGGCGCGTCCGCAACCGCGCGCCTTCGCGCGAGGAAATCGCGCTGTTTCTGCCGTTTCTGATGAAGGAGATCGAGCTTGTTGCGCCCCGGGCGCTCGTCACGTTGGGCAATGTGCCGCTCAGGGCGCTGATGGGCGGCAGAGCGACAATCGGCGAGCTGCATGGAAAATGGCATACGGCATCGAACGGGCTGCCGCTGTATGCGCTGTATCATCCGGCTGCCGTCATCTACCGGCGGGAGCTGACGCAGGTGTATGAGGATGATGTGCGCGCGCTGCGCGATTCACTGACAATTCAGACGCAAAAATGATGAATTCATGCGAAAACGGTTTTCCTGCAGACGCAAATATGTTATGATAGCATCGTCCAATGACAGAGAGGAGAATGGATAAATGGAATGGCTGCTGCCGATCATTATCTGCGTACTGGCCGGTGTGATTCTGTTGATTGTGGAGATTTTCATGCCAGGCTTTGGCATTCCCGGCATCTCGGGCATTGTGCTGCTGCTGGTTGGCATTGTGATGACATGGATTGAGTTTGGCGCCAAGGTGGGTCTGGGTATGACGGTGGCGGTGCTGGCGCTGGTGGGTATTATGATATCAATATCCATCAAGTCAGTATCCAGCGGAAAGCTCAATGACTCGCCGCTGGTGCTCAAAAACGAAACCGCCGACGAAAAGAACGACGAAGAGATGAACCTGCTGGTGGGCAAAACGGGCGAAACCAGAACGGCGCTGCGCCCCGTAGGCACGGCAGAGTTTGACTGCGGCAGGCTGAATGTGAACAGCGAAGACGGATATGTGGAAGCGGGTGTGCGCGTGCGGATTGTGCGCGTGGAGGGCACCACGATTTTTGTGACCAGGGCGTAAAGCCATAAGCAAACGAAAAACAATAGAAGGAGAGGGTTTTTGTCATGGATGGAGCAACATTGATGATTCTGGTTCTTCTGGTACTGGCGATTCTTCTGGTGCTGGTATTCCTGCGCTATGTGCCGCTGGGGCTGTGGGTGCGCGCAATGTCCTCGGGCGTCAAGATCAAGGTGACGACGCTCATTGGTATGCGCCTTCGCCGTATCTCGCCCCATCGTCTGGTGGATGCGCTGATCATGGTGCGCAAGGCCGGTCTTGATATCACCATCAGCCAGCTGGAGCAGCATTTCCTGGCAGGCGGCAATATTGAGCGCGTGGCCAAGGCGATGATTTCCGCCCAGCAGGCCAATATTCCGCTGACCTATTCCGAAGCGTGCGCCATCGATCTGGCCGGCCGCGATGTGCTGCAGGCTGTGCAGATGAGCGTTATCCCCAAGGTGATTGAAACCCCGCCCATTGCCGCTGTGGCCAAGGACGGTATCGAGCTTCGCGCCAAGGCGCGTGTGACCGTGCGCACAGATATTTCCCGTCTGGTGGGCGGCGCCGGAGAGGAAACCATCATCGCCCGCGTTGGCGAGGGCATCGTCACCACCATCGGTTCTTCTGAAACGCACAAGGCGGTGCTGGAGAACCCCGATTCCATCAGCCAGAATGTGCTCAACCGCGGCCTTGACAATGGCACAGCCTTCCGCATTCTGTCCATTGATATCGCAGATGTGGACGTGGGCCGCAACATCGGCGCGCAGCTGCAGATGGATCAGGCGGAAGCGGATCGCCGCATTGCGCAGGCCAAGGCGGAGGAACGCCGCGCAATCGCCGTGGCGCGCGAACAGGAAATGATCGCTGCCGTGCAGGAAATGCGCGCTCGCGTGGTGGAAGCCGAGGCGCAGGTGCCGCTTGCTATGGCCGAAGCGCTGCGTGACGGAAAGCTGGGCGTGATGGATTATTATCAGATGAAAAATGTGATTGCCGACACCGAAATGCGCAACGGCATTGCCAGTGCCGCCAAGCCGCAGAACGGCGCGGAGGAAAGCAAGTAACATGGCGCGTGGTTCCCGCCCTGCTTTTGCGGGGCGGGATGAGCGCTGAAAGGAGGGAACGCGGATGGGAGAAATCATTGAGCCAATTCTTGTATTGCTGATCTTTGTGATCGCCGTGGTGTCCAAGAACAAAAAAGCAAAGCGCGCCGGCGCGGCTGCAGCATCGAAAGAAAGAATGCAGCGCTCAAATGCCGCATCCGAAAAACCGGCTGCTCCTGTCAAAGCCGCGCCGCCCGTAAAGCCGCAGCCTGTCCGCCATGCCAGCAAGGAGGAGCAACCTGCAAAAGCGAAGACAGATCAGCGTCCTTCGCAGGGCTCCATTGTGATACCGCCTGCCGAACCGCATACTCATGAGGGGCCTGATCCCTCCTGCCCTGCGGAACAATATGAGGTGAATCGCCCCGCCGTGCGCGCAGACCGTGAACGCAGGCAGACGCCTGCTCAAGTGAAAGTGCCCGGGCTCAGCCTCAGCCTCGATTCCCACAGCCTTGTGCAGAGCGTGATCATGAGCGAAGTGCTGACAAGACCCGCGTTCAGGAACGGACGGCGTATCATTCGATAACACAAGAGGACTGGAATGGAAAGTACCGATAAGATTCGCGTGCTGATTGCCGATGATGAGCCCGGCATGCGCATGATCCTGCGCAAGATGATCGCGCGCGTGGAAGGCTATGAGCTGGTGGGTGAAGCGGCGGACGGGCAGGAGCTTCTGGACAAGTTTCAGGCGCTGCGGCCTCAGGTGGTATTTCTTGATGTTGATATGCCCGTGATGAACGGTGTTGCGTGCGCCAATCGCATTCAGGATGAGGATCCATCCTGCGTGCTGATTTTCGCCACGGCGCATGAGGAATATCGCAGCGATGCCTTTGCCGTATACGCCTTTGATTATCTGCTCAAGCCGTTTCGCATGGAGCGCGTGACCGAAACGCTGACGCGTATCCGTGAACGGCAGAGCGCGGCGCGCCAGCGTCCCGCAGGCAGTATGCAGCCTGTTCAGAGCCGTGCAAAGCCAAGCGGGCGCATGATGCTCAAGCATCGCGACGGCGTTACCTTTATCAATATGGCGGATATACTGCTTGTGCAGCGCGAGGAAAGAAGCACGGTGATCTATACCGCCGACGGCAGCTGCTATTTCACATCGGATACGCTGGCAGAGACGGAAGCGCGGCTGGATCCGCAGGTGTTTTTCCGCAGTCATCGCAGCTATATCATCAATCTGAACCGCATTCACGACATTACGCCATACGGGCGCTGGACCTATGTGGTGCGCCTGAATGGCACGGAGCGGGATGCGCTGATTACACAGGATAAATACGAGGAGCTGGAACGGCTGTTCCAGTGATACATGCGGGCAGGCGTGAAAACGTCTGCCCTTGCGTGTGTCAGACAGAAATATGCAGGAATATGCTTTGCAGGCGCATCCGTTTGTGCCGGTGATGGATCAGGACTGCCGCGTGCTGGTGCTGGGATCATTTCCCTCTGTCAAGTCGCGTGAAAACGCATTTTATTATGGACATCCGCAGAACCGCTTCTGGCGGGTATTGGCCGGCGTGTATGGTGAATGCACACCTGAGCAGGTGGATGAAAAAAAGGCGTTTCTTCTGCGGCATCATATCGCGCTGTGGGATGTGCTGGCAAAATGCGAAATTATGGGATCCGAAGACAGCAGTATCCGATGCGAAGTTCCCAATCAGCTGGAAAGGGTGCTGTCGGCGTGCGATATACGGCAGGTGCTGCTCAACGGACAGACTGCCGCAAAATACTACCGGAAATACTGCGCGCAGCTGCCGCTGTCCTGCCTTGTGCTTCCGTCCACCAGCCCCGCCAATGCGGCCTGGTCTTTGGAACGGCTGATCGGGGTATGGGGCGGCGCACTGCGGGAATGCGTCGGGGAATGATGGTGCGCTGTCGCAGTTTTGCGACATACACAAGCGATTTCATGCACGAAATGCGGTATGCATGTTGACATACGGGTTGATTTGTGGTATCATTCTGTGGTAAGCCGCTCGGGAGAGGCCTGTAAATGTGCGTCCGCACTGCCTCATGGCTGAAAGATGCCTTGCGATCCCGGCGAGTTCAGAATTAGGAGGTGCTGCCAGAATGTACGCGATTATTGCGACCGGCGGCAAACAGTACCGTGTCTCTCAGGGAGACGTCATCTATGTTGAGAAGCTGAACAACGAAGTGAACGACGAAGTCACCTTCCCCGTGCTCATGCTGGGCGGTGAAACCGTTGAAGTGGGCAATCCTGTGGTTGCCGGCGCCACCGTGACTGGTAAGGTGCTGCAGCAGGGCAAGAGCGCGAAGATTGTTATCCTCAAGTACAAGAGCAAGAAGAACTACCGCCGTAAGGCCGGCCATCGCCAGCCCTTCACCAAGGTAGAGATCACCGCGATCAACGGCTGATGACGAGGATTACCCTGTACCGTACGGCGGATCAGCAGCTATGCGGCTTTGAGTGCCGCGGGCATGCCGGATATGCGGAAGCGGGCAGCGATATTGTGTGCGCGGCAGTTTCCGTACTGGCGACAACCTGTGCAAACGCGCTTGAAAGCGTGGCGGGGGTTTCGCCCGGGGTTGAAGCGAAGGACGGGTACATGCGGGTGCAGCTGAGCGAAGGGGAGATCACCCACGACGCTTCGGTCATCCTGCGAACGTTTGAACAGGGAATCCATGATATCGCCATTTCCTATCCCCAGTATATTCACATCACCAAGCGGTGAAGTTAGATCGGAGGAAATCACCATGTTGAAACTCAATCTGCAGCTGTTCGCTCATAAAAAAGGTATGGGCTCCACCCGCAACGGTCGCGACAGCGAAAGCAAGCGCCTGGGACCGAAGCGCGCGGATGGTCAGTTTGTTCTGGCCGGCAATATTCTGGTTCGTCAGCGTGGCACGCACATCCATCCCGGTACCAACGTGGGCATCGGCAAGGATGACACGCTGTTTGCCAAGGCCAGCGGCATCGTTCGTTTCGAGCGCCTGGGCCGCGACAAGAAGCAGGTTTGCATCTATCCCGTCGAGCAGTAATTCAAGTGTGCCGTCGTCCCATGCGGGGCAGCGGTCTCATGCAAGTGAATCCTCCGTATGCTGCGGCATATGGAGGGTTTTCTTTTGGCCGAAAGTTCATTTTTTGTTCCTCCGTTGATTCGGAGATGATTTGTGTGTATAATAGACGGGCATATTGACACCAAAGGAGACGCTTATATGATTGCAACTGTTGTGAATGCGCTGGTGATTGTGATCGGCTCGCTGATCGGCACGTTTTTTCGCAGCCGTCTGTCGCAGAAATTCAACGACTGCATCACCATGGGGCTGGGCTTGTGCGTGATTGTGATAGGCATCAGCACGGCGCTGGAAACGCAGAATATGATCATTGTGATTGCGTCCGTGGCGCTGGGCGGGCTGCTGGGCACATGGCTTGATATCGAAAAGCGGCTGAACCATTTGGGTACGCTGCTGGAAAAACGCTTTGCCAGCGCGGAGGATATGGGCAGCTTTGCCCGGGGTTTTGTTTCCGCGTCGCTGCTTTTCTGTGTAGGCGCCATGGCGATTGTGGGATCGTTGGACGCCGGCTTGCGCGGCGACTACAATACGCTGTATGCCAAATCCGTGCTGGATTTTATTTCGTCCATTTTTATTGCCGGCACCTATGGAATCGGCGCTATGCTCAGCGCGGTGACTGTGCTTGTGTATCAGGGCGCCATTACGCTGCTGGCTGGCGTGGTGGAGCCGATTCTCAGCGATGCCGTGGTGGCGGAAATGAGCGCTGTGGGCGGTGTGCTGATTCTGGGGATTGGTCTGAATATGATCCGCAAGGAGCATATCCCGGTGGGCAATCTGCTGCCCGGTATTTTGCTGCCCATCTTGATTCTGGCGGTTTTCTGATATGCGGATTGTGATAGAAAAGGCAAAGCGCCTGCTGACCGTGTATAACGACAGCGGCGCTGTTTTGCTGCAATGCAAGGCGGCGCTGGGCTTCTCCCCTGTGGGGCATAAGCTGCGCGAGGGCGACGGCAGAACGCCGGAGGGCGAATACATGGTGTGCCTCAGGCGGGAAACGGGGAAGTTTGGCTGTGCGCTGGGAATCAGCTATCCATCGCTCGCCGACGCCCGGCAGGCTGCGGAGGAGGGGCGGCTGGATCAAGCGCTTCTGCCGCTGTTTGAGGCGGCGCAGCAGGCAAAGAAAAGACCGCCCTGGGGAACTGCCCTGGGCGGAGAAATCTATATTCATGGCGGCGGAACGGACCAAGACTGGACAGCGGGCTGCATTGCGCTGCAGGAAGAGCACATGCAGCGGCTGTTTGCGCTGTGCGAAGAAGGAACGCAGGTGCTTATTTTTCCGTGACGCGATAGATGGCCAGGAAAAGCGCGCCATCCTGTGCCTGCGCTTCAAAACGCAGCGGGAAATCATAATCATTGCGGTAAATCAGGTTGATCCCCTTCTCCTCGTTGCCCACGGCGGCATCCATATCGGCGGGCAGATATACCGCGCTGCTGGGGCCGTGCGAGCGGCGCAGCGTGATGGTGACGCCGGGCAGCTGCAGCAAAAGATTATACAGCGTGCTGGAAACCTGGCACACGCCGCCGCCATAGCCCAGCCCCTTGCCTGATTCGATATATACCGGCCCTTTCACATAGCCTTTGCGCGGGCTGAAGGGGCCGTAATAATTATTGTAGTCGATTGACTTGCCGGGCTGAAGAATATCGCCGTTCATGTCGGCGCAGTTCACTTCGATATTGATTTCCTTGCCGCCTTCAAAAACATCATCATCCATATCGGCGAAATAATAGGAGGTGAAGGTGGCGATGGGCATATCTGACGTGCCCGAAAAGGCATCTGTGCAGACGGGCAGCAATTCACTCAGCGCATTGGTATCGACATAGCCATACTGCCGCCAGTAGGGCAGATAGGCCCAGCCGTCCACCACATCAATGATGGAGATGCGCGCACCCTCGGTGAGCGAAATGAGAATCTCGCTGTCCGGATTGTTCGGCTCGGCATAGATACTCACACCGTCAGCCCCTACGGTGCCCACATAACGGTGCACCTCCACGCCCCAGGGCGGCGTGGTGCTTTCGTCGATGGGCTTGCAGCTGGTCAGGTGACGGCGCAGCACATAGCCATTCTGACTGCCGCAGTTGATATAGGCCCATGTGGGATCAAAGGAATACACCTTGACCAGACTGCCTTCATAAATGCGCCCGACAGTCTTGGAATCGGTATCCTTCTGGGAATAAACCGGTGCGCTGATCTTGCCATAGGCAGTATAGAACGCGGTGAGTTTTTCTCCCTGCGCAGGGCAAAGAGCGCAGACAAGGCACAAAAGGAGCGCGAAGCACAGCAGTCTTTTCATGAAATTATTCTCCTGTTGTTTGGGCGGTGATGTCTTTTCCGTTCAGCGCGCAGTGAATCAGGTCATCGCCACGGTAGCACAGCTTGAGCGAGAAGCACTCCTGCGACTGACGCAGCAGATGCAAAAACACGCGGTCGCCTGCCCAGAGATTCAGGCTGCCGATCTGATGAAGCGGCACCCAGCGCAGCACGCCCTCGTCGCAGCTGTCGTTCAGAACGCCCTCTGCCTCGCCGGTATACAGAAAGATCAATTCATCTTCCCAGCCCTCGGAGACGAAGGTGATTACGCCGCGCAGACGGGGCTGCACCAGCGTAAGCCCGGTTTCTTCCCGGACTTCGCGGGCGATGCATTCATCGGGGGATTCGCCCGCCTCCATCTTGCCGCCTACGCCGATCCATTTTCCTTCGTTTACGTCTTGCTTCTTTTTCACGCGGTGCAGCATCAGATAGCAGCCATCGCGCTCGATATAGCAAATGGTTGTCAGCTTCATGCAAACCTCACTGCGGCTTTTTCTGGTTCAGCTTTTCCTTGTGTCCGTCCGCGTACTGGATATAGGTGTTTTCCAGCTGCTGCCGGAAGCCCTCGCGGAAATCAGACAGATACTGCGCGCGAAGCTGAGCTTGTTCCTGCACTTCGTCTGCAGTCAGACCGACGGTCTTTTTTTTGCGCGCAAGCTCGTTGATGCGCGCCACCTGTTCTTTGGTCATGCAAGATGGCTCCTTTTCTTGAAAATCAGAGTGAAAATGGCCGGAAGCGACGACAGAAGAGCATACAGGGCATAAAGCAGGATCCGGCTGATGCGCGAGCGGTCAATCATGAATTCCAGCGCGATGAGGGCGATAGCGACAAGCGCAAGCAGCGCAGCCGAAAGCACCAGCGGGCGTTTCCTGCCTGCCTTTTTGCCATAGCGAGCGGCAAAGACAAACAGCGGCACGGCAAACATCACCGCATAGAGCAGCTGCTGCATGCTGATGAAGGACTGACGCATATGCGCGTCAAAACGCAGGCTTTCCCACACCATCTGCGTGCAGCCCAGAAGCAGCATGGACAATAGCGTCACATCGCCTGAGCGCTGCTCTTTGTACCCGGCGAGGAGAGATACGCCGCATAGCACCAGCGCTGTTGCGGCTTCAAGCAGATAGGTGTTCAGGAAAAAGTCATACCCGTCTGTAGAAAACAGAAAGGAAGGCCTCAGCGCCTCGCCCGCCAGCGGGCGGCTGCGGCCCAGCAGCTCTGTGGCGCCTTCGCCCATTCTTGCCAGACAGATAAACACAAACAGCCCGGGCATCAGGCAGTCAAGGAGCTTGAGCGGGCAGAGCCTGTGCGCGCGTGCGGCGAATACGGCAGACAGGGCGGCGCCCAGCAGCGCGCCGACCATGCTGAAGCCGCCTCCCCAGAAGGAGAGCAGGGCGCGCAGCGAAAAGACGCTGTGAAAGCGGAAATCCAGCGCGCAAAAGAGCAGTCGGCTGACGACAAGCGAAAGCGGCAAGCTGATGACCGCCCACAGCAGAATGGTGTCGCCGCTGATTCCTCTGCGGCGCGCCATAAGATAAGACAAAATGATGGCCAGCGCCGCGCCGGCGGCGATGCACAGCCCGTAATGGAATACCTGCAGGGAACCCAGGGAATAGCTCAAAGCGTCTTCGTACATATCAGTTCTCCCAGCTGGACGGATCGACTGCTGAAGCAAAATAGATCATATCGCTCTGCGGACGCTCATTGGTGGCGGTTTTGCCGGTCTGATAGTACTGACCGTTGAACACCATGGTGGCTGTGTTGCCGCCGTCCAGATTGAAGGCCTGCATGCAGCCAAGATCATACATGAAATTGGCCAGCGTCTGATGGGTGACGCCTGCGGAATCCTCCGTGCGGCCTTCCGCCAGCACACACACATAGGAGAGGGTATCCATCTGGCCTATGGCCATGCGCGGCTCCTTGCCGTTGGGATTGTAGCCATAATCCTTATCGGTGGTCTGCAAAACGCCGTCGATGACCAGCGCGGGGCCGAAGGTGAAGGCATTCACGATGGTATGGCCGGATTTGTTGAACGCCGCCATCTTGTCGGCATCAGACTTGACAAACAGATGGAAATCGCCGTTTTCGTCGATGATCAGAATATCCTTTTTGCGATTGGACTTGTTGCGCACCTTGTTGCCCATGCGGTATTCAAAGGTGGTTTTGTTGGGATCGTTTGTGTAGTAATCGCCGCTGATGGCGAGGACCGCGTTGTATTTTTCCGCCATGGAGGAAACCAGCGCGGTGCGGCTGGAGGACACTTTGCTGCCCGCAATGCCCGTGCGCATCTGGGAAGCGTCGGCGATTTCTACGTAGGCAATGCGCCATACCACGCCGTCTTCTTCGCGCGTTTCGAGCTTGATGGTGATGGAATCATCCTGATAGCCGTCCTCGGTAAAGCCAGCGGGATTGGGCTTCATGCCCGGCGTGAAATCGATGGGCAGAGAGCAAGCGGCTTCTTCAGCGGCGTTTTCGGCATGCGCGCAGGGCACAAGCAGCGTCATCAATCCTTCGCTGTCCCAGGCAAAGTCCATAAAGGCAGCGTAGGAATCATTGAGGACGGCGCCGGAGGGAACCACCAGCGGAAGGGACAGAATCATCAGCGCAACCAGCGCAATCAGGCAGATCCGGGTGCTTTTTTTCATGGCTTTTTCTCCATTTATTGTTGGTTAATTCATGAGTGTATCCAGATAATCCGTCATCAGCGGCGTCAGATCCATGCCGGTAAACGCATTGAGCGCGTCCGAGAACTGTGTGCGTGACACCAGCTGAAAGGCAAACTGATCGCAGTAGGCGCGCAGAAACGCGTCCAACTGTCCGGTCATTTCCTCAACGCCCAGCAAAAACGCCGCGCCGCGGCCATAGACCACGGTGGAGTAATCGATGAGCGAAGAAAAATAGGTGATGGGCGAGCCGGGCGTCAGCGGCTGGATAATACGCTCCTGCATGGGGGCGTTGACCCGGACGATGACGAGGTTTTCATAGGCGGTGCGGCCATAGCGCTCCAGGGTGTAGCGCAGCAGGGCATATTCACACAGCGCCTCATCCTGCCAGGCGGAGAACACCTGATCGCTGCCCACCAGCGCATAGAACCACTGATGTGCCGTTTCGTGCACAAGAAGCAGCTCCAGCGTGTCTTTCCAGCTGTCCAGAAAATAAGTGCCTTCCGCAAGAATCAGCCCGGGATACTCCATGCCGCCGATGGGAAAATCCACCGCACAGATGGTGAGCTGTTCGTAGGCATAATCCCCGTACAGCCGGGAGAACACCTGCAGGGCGCTGGCAGTGTAGTCGGCTGCCCGGCGCGCGCCTTCCCTTGTGGGGGCATACCCCGTGATGACAGCGCCGTTGATCTTCTTTTGAGCGCACTGCCATTCGCTGCTGAGCGCAAAGGCAAAGTCGCGCACGGCGCTGGCCTGGATTGAAAAGCGCACCTGCCCGTTTTGCGCGCTGCTCTGTTCCACCCTGCCGGAAGCGCCGCAGCGGTAGGCGGACGGCGCCAGAATGGACACGGTGTAGTTGGCGCATTCGCTGACAAAGGGATCGCCGATGGGCCAGTATTCATCCGCTCGCCAGGCACCGTCCTGATAGACGGCGAGAATGGGCAGCGCGTTTCCGAATTGCCAGGTGTCGCCGGAATAGCCAAACCGGTGCGCACAGGCGGGGATGGTCAGCGTGCATCGCATCAGCAGCGTGCCGCCTGCGCCGTTTTCGAGCGCGGGAATGCTTACGCGCAGCACTGTTTGCGCTTCATCCGAATAGGCGGCGTCCGCTAATTCGCCGTTCCACCAGACGCCCTCCACTGCGATGCCGCCGGCGGAAAAGCCGCCGGGATAACAGGCATCGAACAATTCATTGATGGCCGCAGGGCTTGTTTCCTCGCTTGCATAAGCGCCGGCATAGGTGCGCAGCACCAGCTCGCGGAGCGTATCGCCCGTATGGTTGGTGTATTCCAGCGTCATGGTGACGGACAGCGTGTGCTCCTGAGGGCGAAAAATCAGGTCGTAGCTGTATGTGTTAAGCCCGTTAGACGCAGCGGCGGCGCGTGCGCCTGCATTCGCATTCCGGTCTGACCCAAGAAACGCGAAAAGCAGTGCAAGAATCAGCAAGACGCACAGGATTGCACATAATGCGTACTTTCTTATTATACTACGTCCGCGCATTTTCTGTCACCCCCGTGAAGCGAAAATTTTCTATAAATTAACGGATAAATGAGCTGATTTCTTTCCGAAAGACGCATAAAAGAGAGACCATTCCATCATACAACAGCTTCCATGCCGCTGTAAAGGCGAAAGGGGCTTGCATTTGCAAACTTTTCGCGGTATGCTGTCCTTGCTTCATCTTGACGGAAAGGCGAGGGTGCGTCTTGTCTGAACAGCTTCTGCCGCGGGCTGCGGCCATCAATGATATTTCGGGGTTTGGCAAATGCTCGCTGACGGTGGCGCTGCCTGTTCTGTCTGCCTGCGGCGTGGAAACTGCCTGCCTGCCCACTGCCGTGCTTTCCACCCATACAGGGGGAATCAAAGGATATACTTTCCGTGACCTGACAGAGGATATGCGCGCGTTCTATCAGCACTGGCTGGCGCTGGGCATTCATTTTGACGCGCTGTATTCGGGCTATCTGGGCAGTGTCGAACAGGCGGATATTGTGGCGGAGATGTTTGCCGCCTTTAAGAAGCAGGGGAGTCTTTTGCTGGTGGATCCCGCCATGGCGGATCACGGCAGGTATTATGCGATGCTGGATCAGCGCATGGCGCGCGGACAGGCCCGGCTGTGCGCGATGGCGGATGTGATTGTGCCCAATCTGACCGAGGCGGCGTTTCTGCTGGGGGAGGAATACAGGCCCGGCATCTGCGTCGAAAAGGAGCTGCGCAGCGTATGCGAAAGGCTGTGCGCCCTGGGCGCAAAGGCTGTGGTGCTGACCGGCGTGCATTTTGATCAGGAGGAGCTCGGCGCATGCTGCTTTGACAGCGCGACGGGCGCGTTTGATGTCTATCTGACGCCGCGGGTGCCCGGAGCCTATCATGGCACGGGGGATGTGTATGCATCCGTGCTGCTGGGAGGCCTGCTGAATGGAAAGACGCTGCCCGAGAGCATGGCGCTGGCGGCGGATTTTGTGTATGAGAGCCTTGTGCGCACACGATCGCAGGGCACGGACGAACGCTTCGGCGTGGATTTTGAGCATGGGCTGGCTTTGCTGAGCCAGCGGATGCTCAGGAGGGAGGTGTAAACCATGGCGGAGTATCGCAGGGCTGTGCCGCAGGAGGAAGCGGACATTCTCGATTTTATCAACATGGTGTTCAGTCAGGCGCACCGTCCGCATGACTTTGCCCGTCTGCTGCCCAAGGTGTACGCGCGCAAAGGGTTCTCGCGCTATCATTATGTGGCGGTGGAGGAAGGGCGTATTCGCGGCACGGTGGCGGTGCTGCCGCTGGAACTGCAGCTGGAGCAGGGCTGCGCGCTGAAGGTGGGCTATATCGGCTCGGTGTCCACGCATCCGCGCGACCGCGGCGCGGGACATATGAAAGCGCTGATGCATCTGGCCATGCGCGAGGCGGAGCTGCAGGGATACGACCTGCTGTCGCTGGGCGGAAGACGGCAAAGGTATGGCTATTTCGGCTTTGAAAACGGCGGCATGTCGCTTGCGTTTTCGCTGAACCGGGACAATATCCGTCATGCCATGGCGGAGGTGGATGAAAGCCAGGTGCAGTTCCGGCGGATTGTCAGCGAGGAGGATACTGCGCTTGCGGAAATGCATCGCCTCAGCAGCCATCAGCCCATGACCTGCGTGCGGCGCAGGGATTTATATCTGGATACGATGCGCAGCTGGAACGGACAGTGCTATGCGATTGAGGATTTACATGGGGACAGGCGCGTGACGGGCGTACTGTATGCGCAGGGAGACGACATCCATGAGCTTACGCTCAGCGACGAGCGCTGCCTTGAGGCTGTCTCTTATACACATCTGACGCTGCCGACGAAGGCTTAGGT
>CAMGDO010000005.1 GCA_946042585.1 uncultured Clostridia bacterium | reverse complement strand
TCGGCAGCGTCAGATGTGTATAAGAGACAGATCTCACCCCCATGCTGCGCGAAGCGGCGGCGGGCGGCACGCCCTCCTATGCGGGGCTGGCTAAGGCCATTTTCCAGATGGCGATGCTCTATGTGGTGGCCATTGCGTGCTCCTATTCGCAGGCGCGCATCATGGCGGTGGTGTCGCACAGCATCCTCAAGAATATCCGCAATGAGATGTTCAGGCACATGCAGACGCTGCCCATCCGCTATTTTGACACGCATACCCACGGCGAGATCATGAGCTACTATACCAACGATACCGACACCCTGCGGCAGATGGTCAGCCAGACGCTGCCCAGCGTGATTTCCTCGGCGATTTCTATCGTTGTGGTGTTCATCTCCATGCTGGCCTGCAGCGTGTGGCTGACGCTGGTGGTCATTGCCGGCGCCTTCCTGATGATGAAGATCACCGGCAAGGTGGGCGGCCGCAGCGCGACCTTCTTTGTCAAGCAGCAGAAGTCTCTGGCCAGCCTGAACGGCTATATTGAAGAAATGATCAATGGCCAGAAGGTGGTCAAGGTATTTAACCACGAAGACGAAGCGAAGGAAGAATTTGACCGCCGCAATGACGAATTGTGTGAAAACGCCACCAGCGCCAATAAGAACGCCAATATTCTGGGGCCGGTGAACAATAACCTGGGCCACATCCTGTACGTGATTCTCGCTATCGTCGGCGGCGCGATCGCCATTGGCGGCGTGACCAACCTGAGCCTGACGAGCGGCTTTGGCGTGCTTACGCTGGGCGCTATCACCTCGTTCCTGACGCTTTCGCGCAATTTCATGCAGCCCATCAATCAGGTGGCGCAGCAGATTAACTTTGTCGCCATGGCGCTGGCCGGCGCCGAGCGCATCTTCGGCCTGCTGGACGAAAAGAGCGAGGAAGACAACGGCTACGTGACGCTTGTCAACGCCCGCGAGGAAAACGGGCAGATTGTGGAGAGCAGTGAGCGCACCGGCTTGTGGGCATGGAAGCATCCCCATGCGGACGGCAGCGTGACCTATACCAGACTGCAGGGCGATGTGGTGATGGAGCAGGTGGACTTTGCGTATGTGGAGGATAAGCCTGTGCTGCACGACATTTCGCTGTATGCGCGGCCGGGTGAAAAAGTGGCCTTTGTGGGCGCGACAGGCGCGGGCAAAACGACCATTACCAACCTGATCAATCGCTTCTATGACATCGCTGACGGCAAGGTGCGCTATGACGGCATCAACATCAACAAGATCCGTAAGAGCGATCTGCGCCGCTCGCTGGGCGTTGTGCTGCAGGAGGTCAATCTGTTCACCGGCACGGTGATGGAAAACATCCGCTATGGCAAGCTGGACGCAACGGACGAGGAATGCATCGCCGCGGCCAAGCTGGCCAATGCCCATGGCTTCATCACCCGGCTGCCGGACGGCTACAATACCATGCTCACGGGCGACGGCTCGGGGCTGTCACAGGGACAGCGCCAGCTGATTTCCATTGCCCGCGCGGCGGTGGCGGATCCGCCGGTGATGATTCTGGATGAAGCGACATCCTCCATCGATACGCGCACGGAGGCGCTGGTGCAGCGCGGCATGGATCAGCTGATGCAGGGGCGCACGGTCTTTGTCATTGCGCACCGTCTGTCCACCGTGCAGAACAGCGACGTGATTATGGTGCTCGATCATGGCCGTATCATTGAGCGCGGCACGCATGAGCAGCTGATCGCCCAGAAGGGGCAGTATTATCAGCTGTACACCGGCGCGTTTGAGCTGGAATAAGAAAAAACGTTTCCCCGGGAAGGTTTCGCCTTCTCGGGGCTTTTTCATGCAGGCATGGATTTTGGCATGGCAATGTGCTATACTGACCGGGTACAAATGATTTGGGAGGGAATAGGTATGTGGTTTGTGCTGGCGCTCTTGTCGGCAGTCTTTGCGGCGCTGACATCTATTCTGGCCAAGGTGGGCGTGACAGGTGTCAATACCAACCTGGCGACGGCGATTCGCACGATGGTGGTGGTGGTGATGTCCTGGGGGATGGTGTTTCTGACCAATGCCCAGCACGGCATCATGGAAATCAGCCGCAGAAGCTGGCTGTTTCTGATTCTGTCCGGTCTGGCGACGGGTGCGTCGTGGCTGTGCTATTACCGCGCGCTGCAGCTGGGCGATGCCTCCAAGGTGGTGCCTGTGGACAAGCTGAGCGTGGTGATTACGCTGGTGCTGGCGTTTGTGTTTCTGCATGAGCAGTTCACGGCGAAGTCGCTGATTGGCTGTGCGCTGATTGGCGCGGGCACGCTGCTGATGGTGCTGTAACGCGAAGCTGTTTATACTGCGCATGAAAACCCCCGTATGATAACGCATACGGGGGTTTGCTGTATGGATTGTGTGCAGACGGTTTATCGGGCTGTTTCCCGCTGCTGGTCGATATAGGCGCAGGCGGCCACGGCGGCAATGGAACCGTCGGCGGCGGCGGTGGTGAGCTGCCTTACGGCCTTGGCGCGGCAGTCGCCCGCTGCGAAAACGCCCTCAACGCTGGTGCGGCAATCCTCGCCTGCTGCAATGAAGCCCTGCGCATCCAGCGCGATAAAGCCGCGGAAGGGCTCGTTGTCGGGCATGCGGCCGATGCAGACGAACAGACCGTCGATGGCCTGCGTGTGCATATCGCCGCTGCCTGGGCGCGTCAGCTCAAGACCGGTCAGGCAGCTGTCGCCCTGCAGCGCGGTTACGCGCAGATCCGTCAGCAGGCGGATATTGGCGCGCTCCTGCATGGCCTGAAGCTCCTTCTGATCGCAGGTGAAATGGTCAAACTGCTGAATGACCGTGACGCTTCGGCACAGATCGCTGAGAAAGACGGCAGCCTGAGAGGCGCTGTTGCCGCCGCCGACAACGGCGACGTCCTGTCCCTTGTGGAAAGCGCCGTCGCACAGCGCACAATAGCTGACGCCGTGCCCCACCAGCTGCTCCTCACGGGCAATGCCCAGCGGGCGGTGGCGTGCGCCGGTGGCGAGAATGACCGCGCGGGCAGAAAACTGCTTTTTACCGGTATCGGCCATGAAAACGCCGTTCTCCTGCCTCAGGGAAGCGATCTGCTCCAGCTCAATCTCCGCGCCCAGCTCCAGCACCTGTGAAAGCAGCGCGTCGGTCAGCGCATTGCCGCTGATGGCGGGCAGCCCGGGATAGTTGTCCACCCGGGGAGATGAGGTGATCTGTCCGCCAAAGGTTTCCTTTTCAACAATCAGCACGCTTTTTCCGGCGCGCAGGGCATAAAGGGCGGCGGTCAGACCAGCCATACCGCCGCCAATGATAATCAGATCAGTCATGAAACTCCTCAGGCCTTCGCCGTCGTATTGTCCTCAATGAATTGCTTGATGTTGGAGGCGTTGGCATACCGCGCCATCTCGCCGCCATGCAGGACAATCAGCGTGGGCGCCTGCTGCACACCATATTGACGGGTGAGGTCGGCTTCGGCTTCGGCGTCAATCTTCCGGTAGGCAATGCCGGCCTTGTCCAGCATCATGCAGGCCATGCGGCAGTTGGGGCAGGTCTTGGTGGTGAAGAGCAGCAGCTCATCCTGCGCGGGAGCGGAAATTTCCTGCGCCACGCAGGCACATGCGCCGTTCAGCGGCCCCTGATGCGTCAGGCGGGAAGCGGGAATGTTATACACCTTGCGATCCTTGAACTCCTGCGATTTGCCGTTGTTCCAGTTCTGCACGGGACGGTAATAGCCGGTGATGCGGCTGTAAACCTCCGTCTTTTCGCCGCATTCGGGGCAGCAATACTGTTCGCCCGCGAGATAGCCATGGTTCTTGCAGACGGAATAGGTGGGGGACATGGTGTAATAGGGCAGACGGTAGTTCTCGGCAATCTTGCGCACAAGCGTCGCAGCGGCGCGCCAGTCGGGCAGCTTTTCGCCCAGGAAGGCATGGAATACCGTGCCGGAGGTGTACAGCGTCTGCAATTCATCCTGAATATCCAGCGCGGAGAAGATATCCTCGGTATAGCCCACGGGCAGGTGGGAGGAGTTGGTGTAGTAGGGCGTGCCGCTCATGTTGGCGGTGATGATGTCGGGATACATTTCCACATCATGCTTGGCCAGACGATAGCTGGTGGATTCCGCCGGGGTGGCTTCCAGATTGAACAGCTCGCCGTTGTACATTTCCTGATAGTCGCTCAGGCGCTCGCGCATATGATTGAGCACATCGCGGGTGAAGCGCTGCGCTTCTTCGGAGGTCATGTCCTGATTGATCCACCGGGCATTCAGGCACGCTTCGTTCATGCCCACCAGACCGATGGTGGAGAAGTGATTGTCAAAGGAGCCCAGATAGCGGCGGGTATAGGGATAAAGACCTTCATTCATCAGCTTGGTGATGACGCTGCGCTTGATATGCAGCGAGCGCGCGGAGATGTCCATCATGTGATCCAGGCGCTTGTAGAAGTCCTTTTCGTCGGTGGAGAGATAGGCGATGCGCGGCATATTGATGGTGACCACGCCCACCGAGCCCGTGCTTTCGCCGCTGCCGAAGAAACCGCCGCTCTTCTTGCGCAGCTCGCGCAGATCCAGACGCAGACGGCAGCACATGGAGCGCACGTCGTTGGGTTCCATATCGCTGTTGATGTAGTTGGAGAAATAGGGCGTGCCGTACTTGGCCGTCATTTCAAACAGCAGGCGGTTGTTTTCGGTCTCGCTCCAGTCAAAATCGCGGGTGATGGAATAGGTGGGAATGGGATACTGGAAGCCGCGGCCGTTGGCGTCGCCCTCGATCATGATTTCAATGAAGGCCTTGTTCACCATATCCATTTCGGCCTTGCAGTCGCCGTAGGTGAAGTCCATTTCCTTGCCGCCCACGATGGCCGGCAGGTTCTTCAGGTCGTTGGGGACGGTCCAGTCCAGGGTGACATTGGAGAAGGGCGCCTGCGTGCCCCAGCGGGAAGGCGTATTCACACCATAGATGAAGGATTCAATGCACTTTTTGACATCGTAATAGGAAAGATGATCCACCTTGACAAAGGGCGCAAGATAGGTGTCGAAGGAGGAGAACGCCTGCGCGCCCGCCCACTCATTCTGCATGATGCCCAGGAAATTGACCATCTGATTGCACAGGGAGGCCAGATGCTTGGCGGGCTTGCTGGTGATCTTGCCGCCCACGCCGCCCAGACCTTCCTGAATCAGCTGACGCAGGGACCAGCCCGCGCAATAGCCGGTGAGCATGGACAGATCGTGCAGGTGGATGGCGGCGCTGCGGTGTGCCTCGGCGATCTCGGAATCATAGATTTCGCTGAGCCAGTAATTGGCGGTGATGGCGCCGCTGTTGGAGAGAATCAGACCGCCCACGGAATAGGTGACGGTGGAGTTCTCCTTCACGCGCCAGTCGCTGGAATCCAGATAGCTGTCCACCAGATCCTTGTAGTTGAGCATGGTGGCCTTGACATTGCGCACCTTCTCCCGCTGCTTGCGGTACAGGATATAGGCCTTGGCCACATCGGCATAGCCCGCCTGGCTCAGCACGCGCTCCACGCTGTCCTGAATATCCTCGACGCTGATGACGTCGTTTTTGATCTTGGACGCAAAGTCGCTGGTGACCTTGAGGGAAATCAGGTCAATCACGGTGGGGTGATAGTTGCACTTTACGGCGTCAAACGCCTTGGTGATCGCCATGGAGATCTTGGCGATATCGAAAGAAGCAATGGTTCCGTCGCGCTTCATGACTTGGTACATGGGCTTACTCCTTCATCTTGCTGCAATGTATTGAATGTGGGCGTTCGGGGAAAGGCTTTCCTCGAACTGTGCTTATGCTACCATATCTTGTGGCGCATGTCAATATGTTGAATAAAATAAATACACCACCCACGATATATTGTGGGTGGTGAAAAAATTCTCTGTTTCAATCGCCGCGGATGCGGGTATTGGGAATGAAAGAGCGCAGGAGGGCGGCACAGGCTTCCATCTTCGCGGGAGAAGGGGCGTGCAGCCCGCGGCGCAGCACGTTGTCCGAATCGACATAGTATTGCAGGAAATAGTTTTCGCTGCCCTGAAGCCACAGGCCGATTTCGCGCATGTCCTCTTCGCTGTGCAATTCATCCACCACGGTGGTGCGAAACTCGAAGGGAATCCTTCCCTCCATGAGAAGGCGGGCGCTTTGCTGCACAGGCGTCGTGTCAAAATGCGCAAGCCCCACCGTGCGGGCGTAATGCGTGAGGGAATTTTTGATGTCCATGGCGGCCATATCGATCAGCCCCCGGCGCAGCAGCGCTTCCAGCCGCTCCGGCTGGCTGCCGTTGGTATCGAGCTTCACCAGAAATCCAAGCTTGCGCACCGACAGCAGAAAGTCCGTCAGCTCCTCGTGCATCAGCGGCTCGCCGCCTGTGATGCAGATGCCGTCCAGCGTGCCCTGACGCTTTTTCAGGAAGGCAAGAATATCCTCCTCCAGCACCGGATTTTCCGGCGCGCGGCAGGCGTCAAGCAGCGAGGAGTTCTGGCAGAAGGGGCAGCGATAGCCGCAGCCCTGCGTGAAAACGGTGCACGCCACATGACCAGGATAATCCAGCAGCGTCAGCTTTTGCAGCCCGGAAAACAGCATGGTGCGGCACCTCGTTTCTCTGATTTGGACAACGCACCATATTATAATGGCTGGATGGCAAAAAGGGAATGGCGTTTACGGTCAAAAAAAGGCATCTGCGAAAAAGGAATGCGCTGCGGTCAGAGGGCGAAGAACACTTGCCCTAAGCTGCCGTGCCGGAGCGCTGCATGCAGGCGCGGCTGTAGCGAAGCCGCTGTATGGCGCAGAAGGAGCGTCTGCGCCTCACCAAGCGACAGCTGCGAGGACAGCGCCTGAACGGCGGCGTCCAGAAGCACGGTCAATTGCGCATAAGACAGCGGCGACAGCTTGCACAAAAGCGCTTCCTGCGCCGCAGGGGACAGCGCCAGCGTAGGCGCGGCGGCACCGCTCAGCGCGCAGCCCAATGCCTGCACGGCTGCGCAGTCGTACAGATTAAGCAGCTGCCCCACAGGGTCAGGACAGACGGCATACAAAAGGCGGCTGAGCAGGCGAACGTCAAAAAGCCGCAGAAAGTCATCCTCCAGCTGCAGCTGGCGCAGATAGGCTTCCATATAGCATATCCCGTGCAGCGTTTCATCCACAGGCCGCGACAGGGGATAATCCAGCACGCAGGGCACTTCCTGCGGCGCAAGGGCCATATCATAGCGGCGGAAAAACACCGCCAGCTCGCGCAGCGAATCGCTGAGCGCCCGGTTCGGAAAGGGCAGGGGGCGCGTCATGAGCAGGCGATATTGCGCCTGTGCGCGCGCAGCGCGGGTTTTGAGCGCTTCCTGACCCTGCATATAAAGGCGGGAAAGCGGCGCGTCCAGAAGCGCGCGCGGAGGCAGATGCTGCGCGTCAAGAAAGGCGGTCAGCGTAAAGCAGATGCCATCCAGCAGATGCTCTGCCTTTTCCGTGGGGATGGACGCGTGATCGCCCTGCGTGGCTTCGCGCACCTTCCCGGCAAGCAGCTGCATCAGCTGCCCGATAATATGCCGGCGCTCATCGTCCGTCCATCCTTCCTGCATGATCAGCTGCATCCCGTTCACGGCTCCATGTCTCCTTCCCACAGTTCGTCCTCGCTCAGCCCCCGGGCGGAGCGGCACACAGAGGCAAGAACGATATCGCCCAGATAGGTCATATCGCCCTGCGCGCGGCCGTTGAAGCTCTCCTGCATCGCCTGAATCAGCTCGTCGTCCGAAACGCTCTCGCCGGTTTCGTTTTTCAACTGATAGAATAATTCCAGCAGCTCGCCCAGCATGTCGGCATAGAGGCGCGGCGAGAGAAAGGGCGAATCGCAGAAGGCGTAGACGAGTCTGCGATAGATGGAGGCATCAAATTCCAGCCGTCCGGCGCGGGACAGCGCTTCCTCGCGGCGCAGGGAAAGCATGCGCATATCCTGCGGCGTCAGCGTCATGCCATGCGGTGCGGACAGCGCGTTGCATTCATCCAGCGCAGCATGCAGCGCTTTGTCATCCGGCAGAAAAAGCGCAGAAAAATCGGACATTTTTATCACCTCCCGGGCAGGATACCATAGCGGCGGAAGGGATACAAGACTTGACTTTTGGCCGGTTTTGTGGTAATATATCCACGAAAAAAAGAACAAAACGGATGACTCAGGCGGCGGGCGCGCGCCTAAAACAGGCTGCGCATCAGGCCGCTTTTGTGCTACAACAGGGACGGCTCCGGCCGGATTGAGAGGAAATGAAAAAACATGAACAGCAAGGCAATTCATGAGATTCGCCGCCGTTTCACCCAGGACAATATGAACCTGACGTGCATTCACGGCTGCTATGTGAGCGAAAAGGGCGAAGTGATCTCCATGTTCAAGCTGCCGCCGGTGTCTCTGCCGGCGGAGGAATGCGACAGGTATCTGTCGCTGCTGAAAAAGGTGCTTTCAGGCACGCCGGATAAAAATCTGGTGGATGTGCCCTTTGCCACCGAGCAGGTCGGCGTAAGCGACGAGCACCGGCTGCTGATGGCGCTCAAGGACAGCGCCCTCAGAGAGGACGATATGGTGAGCGTGTTCTTTCAGCGCGTGATTGACGGCGTGCAGATGGAGGGCAGCTATCTGATTCTGCTGGCGCACGACGCCTATGACGTCCCCTTCCGCACGCAGGATGAGCACCGCGTCACAGAGATGAGCACCGATGTGTTCAATTATATTGTGTGCGCGGTCTGCCCGGTGAAGCTGACCAAAAGTGCGCTGAGCTACTGCGCGCAGGACAATATGTTCCATCCCTGTGATACCAACTGGGTGGTCGCCGCGCCAGAGCTTGGCTTTATGTTTCCCATGTTTGAGGAGCGCGCCGCCAATATCTATGGCGCGCTGTGCTACACCCGCGATCCGGCGCAGAATCACGAGGGCTTTGTGAACACCGTGTTTGGCACGGTGCCGCCTGTTTCGGCAGTGGAACAGAAGGAGACCTTCCGGGATATTCTGCAGGATACGCTGCAGGAGGAATGCAGCCTGGAGGTGGTGCAGACGGTGACGGATCAGCTGCGCGACAGAATCGCTGAGCAGAAGCAGGCGCATATTGACGAGCCGCTGCGGGTTTCCGCTCCGCAGGTGCGGCAGGCGCTGGAGGCCTGCGGCGTGCCGGAGGAAAAGGTGACGGCCTTTGAGCAGCAGTATGAAGAGCGCTTCGGTAGCGGCATGGATGTGAGCGCGGTGAACGTGGTGGATGTGAAGCAGTTTGAGGTGCGCACGCCCAATGTGGTCATCAAGGTGGACCCCGAGCACAGCGATCTGGTGGAAACGCGCGTGATCAACGGCATGCGGTATATTCTGATTCGCGCGGACGAGGGTGTGGAGGTCAACGGCGTGAGCGTTTCCATTCAGCCCGGCAGATGAGGGGGAAGAAAAGCATGGAAATACAGGTGAACGGCGTCACGCTGCATTGCGTTTGCCGGGGGCAGGGCAAGCCCGTGCTGCTCATTCACGGCAACGGCGGCTCGCATGCGTCCTTTCGCGTGATGATCGAGCAGCTCGCCGCGGCAGGATACTGCGTGTATGCGCCCGATTCCCGCGGACACGGGCAGAGCAGCCCGGTGACGGAATATCACTATATGGACATGGCGGAGGACATGCATGCGCTGATTGCGGCGCTGGGTATCGCGGGCACGGCTGTATATGGCTGGAGCGACGGCGGCATTATAGCGCTTATGCTGGGCAGCGCGCACCCGCAGGACGTGGGGCCGATGATTGTCAGCGGCGCCAATCTGCGGCCTGACGGCGTAACGCAGGAATTGTATGACGAACTGCGCCTGAGGGTGCAGGCGGGAAATGATCCGCTGGCGGAGCTGATGTGGCGCGAACCGGATATCGCGCCCGAATCACTGCGGCGCATTGATTCTCCCGTGCTGGTTACGGCGGGTGAGTACGATCTGATCCGCAGCGAGCACACGCGCCTGATTGCAGACAGCCTGCCCCGCGGCGAAATGCTGATCGTCAGGGGCGAGGACCATGGCAGCTATATTGAGGACAGCGCCGTGGCAGGAAAGATTGTGCTGGATTATCTGAAAAAATGCGGCTACTGAGCGCGCTGGCGTTTGAAAGGGCATTGCCATTCAAACGCTTTTTTCGTATAATGGACACAGACACAATTCATATGATATCGGAGGATAAGCAATGCGGCTGGAACAGTATTTTGAAACGCTGGATGTGAGCAGGATGCACGCGGGCGAGAGCGCGCCGCATGCGTATTTCATTCCCTTTGACAGGGAGCAGAATCCCACCGCCTGCCGCACGGAAAGCCGGCGGTTTATGCTGCTCAACGGGCAGTGGGAGTTTGCCTATTATGAAAGCGTGCGCGATCTGCCGCAGGCTTTTGATCCCTTTGCGGCTCCGCTTCATGCGCATATGCCCGTGCCCGGCGTGTGGCAGATGAACGGCTATGACAGCCTGCAATACACCAATGTGCGTTTTCCCTTTGCCTATGATCCGCCCTATGTGCCTGCCGATACCCCCTGCGGGCTGTATCGCCGCGTCTTTTCTGCGGAAAAGCGGGCGGACAGGACGTATTCGCTCGTGTTTGAAGGCGTGGACAGCTGCCTGTTTCTGTGGCTGAACGGACAGTTCATCGGCACGTCGCAGGTTTCGCATTCCCCGGCAGAGTTTGATGTGACGCATGCGCTGGCGGATGGAGAAAATACCGTGTGCGCGCTGGTGCTCAAGTGGTGCGCGGGCAGCTATCTGGAGGATCAGGACAAATTCCGTTACAGCGGCATCTTCCGCGACGTTTATCTGTTGAGCCGCGACGCAGGGCATATTGTGGATTTTTCCGTGCAGGCTGAACCGGATGAGCATTTCAAGACCGCTGATGTGCGCGTGCAGGTGCAGACCAGCATGGCGTGCAGCGTGACGTGCCGTCTGCTTTCTCCCGAAGGCGCGCTGCTGGGCGAGCAGGAGCTGACGGACGGCGCGTGTGCGTTTTCCATTGATGCGCCCCATCTGTGGACGGCGGAAACGCCGACGCTGTATACGCTGGTGCTTCTGTGCGGAGACGAGGCGATTGCCCGATATGTGGGCGTGCGCCGGATTGAGGTGAAAAGCTGCCAGGTGCTGCTCAACGGCCAGGTGGTGCGTTTCCGCGGCGTCAACCTGCACGAAAGCAGCTGCGATACCGGCGCCTATACGCCGCCGGAGCATGTGAAGCGCGATTTGCTGCTGATGAAGCGGCATCATGTGAACGCGGTGCGCACCAGCCATTATCCGCAGCCGCCGGTATTCTATGAGCTGTGCGAGCAGCTGGGGCTGTATGTGCTGGACGAGGCGGATATTGAATGCCACGGCGTGGTGTCGATGCACGGCGGCCATGAGATGGAGCTGTATAACACCATTGCCCGCGATCCCGCCTTTGGCCCGGCCATTCTGGATCGCGTACAGCGCATGGTGATACGCGACAGAAATTTCCCCTGTGTGCTGATTTACTCGATGGGCAACGAGGCCGGGTACGGCGTGAACTTTGAGGAAGCGCTCAGGTGGACAAAGCGATTTGATCCGTCGCGCCTGACGCATTATGAGCGCACCCCGGCGCAGGCGTGCGTCGAACTGGATGCGCTGGATCTTTACAGCCGGATGTATCCCTCGCAGGAGGCAATAAAGACTTACTTTGCGGAGCATCCGGACTGCAAGCCGCTGATTCTGTGCGAATACTGCCATGCCATGGGCAACGGCCCGGGCGATCTGGAGGATTATTTCCAGGTGATGGAGCAGGAAAAGCGCATGTGCGGCGGCTTTGTGTGGGAATGGGTGGATCACGCGCCGTGCGTGGGCGTGAATGAGAAGGGACAGAAGATGTATCGCTACGGCGGCGATTTTGGTGAATCGCTGCATGACGGCAATTTCTGTGTGGATGGTCTGGTCTCCTCAGACCGCACGGTGCATCCGGGGCTTCTGGAATTCAAGAACGTCATGCGTCCGCTGCGCGTGAGCGGAGCGGAGCTGGAAAAAGGAAAGCTCACGCTGAGAAACCATCTGGACTTTGTTTCCCCCAAAGGGCTGTATGCCGTGACTGTGGAAACGGATCGGGGAGACACCCTGCAGATTCCTGCCGGGCAGCTGGATATAGCGCCGCATGGAGAAAGGGTCTTTGATATTCCCGCCTGCACAAGCTGCGTGCTGCGCATCGTGCAGGCATGCGATACGCCCTGGGCGGAAAAAGGCTGCGAAATGGGTGTGGAGCAGATTGGCGTGCCGCCTTGTCAGGAGGAAACGCCTGTGCGCACAGGCCATCGCCTGCAGGTCAGCGGCTGCGGCGAACGCTATATTACGCTGGAGGGAGACGGCTTTGTCTATCGTTATGACACGGCAAAGGGCGTGTTTGCCTCGCTGCGGGTTGGGGAGAAGGAGCTGCTGCTCTCGCCCATGGCGTTCAATATCTGGCGCGCTCCCACGGATAACGACCGGCGTATCCGGGATACCTGGGACAGGCTGCAATACCGGTATGCCGTGTCTCGCGGTTTTGCCACGGAATGCGAAAGAAACGATGCGTGCGCCGTGCTGACCACGCGCGTGCATATCGGCGCGCAGTCCATTGCCGTGCTGGCGGACGGCAGCGTGCAGTGGACGGTGCATGCCGACGGCCGCATTGAATGCAGCCTGGACATGATGCGCGCGCAGAACACGCCGTTTTTCCCGCGCCTGGGGCTGCGGCTGTATCTGCCGCGGGATTTCCGTACGCTGCGCTATTTTGCCTATGGCCCGCATGAAAGCTATGTGGACAAGCATCAGGCGTCTGTGCCGGGATGGTTTGACGGCAGCATTGACACGCAGTATGCGCATCCGCTGCGGCCGCAGGAGAGCGGCAGCCACTGGGGCGCGCAGTCGCTCAAGCTTTACGGCGCGGACGGCGCGCTGCATGTGACGGGCGCGGCGTTTGCGTTTTCCGCTCTGCCCTTCAGCCAGGAGCAGCTGGCGGATGTGCGGCATGACGACGAGCTGGAAGAGGAGAATTGCTGCGTGCTGTGTCTGGATGCGGCGCACGCGGGCATCGGCTCCAACAGCTGCGGCCCGGCGCTGCTGTCCTGCTATGAAACGCCCGCGCACGTTCTGTGGCATATTACGCTGGATCCGCTGGCGGAATGAGACGGGGCGCCGCCTCTGGAAATACAGAAAAGGCTGCAAAAACGCAGCCTTTTTCTGATGTAACAGCTTGCTATTCCGGCAGCAAGCTGTTACAATGAACATGTATGCAGTATGTAATGACAAAGGAGAAAAAGGATGACGCACAAGCCTTCTCTCATTGCGTTGGATCTGGATGGAACGCTGACGCAGCACAAGTCGCCTCTGGGCGAAGAAAACCGAGCGGTATTGCAGAAGCTGTCAGAAAAATATACGCTGCTGATGGTGGGCGCCGGCACCTGCCCGCGCATTTTTGCGCAGATGGGTCAGTTCCCGATTGATATCATCGGCAATTACGGCATGCAGTATGCCCGGTATAATCATCATACGGGCGAACTGGAGATTGTACGCAGCGAATGCGCACCGGTGGATCGTGAGGAGGCGCTGCGCCGCGCCGCGCTGATTCGGGAACGGTATGGGCTGCATGACTTTGCCGGCGACACACTGGAATTTCATCCCACCGGCATGCTCACCTTCCCCGTGCTGGGCACGGCGGCGAAGGTGGAGGACAAGCTGGCGTATGATCCCGACCGCAGCAGGCGGCGCGTGATGTATGGCTATGTCTGCGAGCTGTTTCATGACTATAATGTGATGATCGGCGGCTCGTCCTCCTTTGATATCGTGCCGGGGAAGTACGGAAAATACAACGCGCTCAAGCGCTATCTGGCGGAGAATGCGCTGACGGAGCAGGACGTGGTGTACTGTGGCGACGACTATATGGAGGGCGGCAACGATCACGACGTGTATGCGAACGGCATTCCCTTCGTTCGGGTGGATGATTATGAAAAGTTTGGCGAACTGATGGCGCAAGCCGGTTTGCTGTAAGGAGTGAGAGAATATGATCGGTTTCAAGGAGCATTCGCTGGAATTTGATGTGGTAGTGGTCGGCGGCGGCATGACGGGCTTGTGCGCGGCCATTGCCAGCGCACGCGGCGGCGCAAAGACTGCGCTGGTGCAGGATCGTCCTGTGCTGGGCGGCAACGCCAGCAGCGAAATCCGCATGCATATCTGCGGGGCTACGGCCAACATGAAAAAGCCCGAGCTGAGCGAGGGCGGCATTGTGCATGAGCTGATGCTGAGCAACAAGCGGGTCAACGACAGCTATAATTACTCCATCTGGGATGCGGTGCTGTTCCTGTCTCTTATACACATCTCCGAGCCCACGAGACGTAGAGGACTCTCG
>CAMGDO010000004.1 GCA_946042585.1 uncultured Clostridia bacterium | reverse complement strand
TTCTATGATACCGTGAAATAAAGAAACACCGGCAGACTGCCGGAAAAAATGAGCGCAAACATGCGAAAGGAGCCATCGGTATGGGATTGATTAAGGCGGGACTTGGGGCACTTGGCGGAACGCTGGCTGACCAGTGGAAGGAGTTTTTCTATTGCGACGCGCTGCCCAATGATGTGCTGATGCGCAGAGGTCAGAAACAAACCGGAAGCCGTTCGTCCAACAGGAAGGGCAATGACAATGTGATTTCCAATGGCTCCGGCATCGTCGTGGCAGATGGCCAGTGCATGATCATTGTGGAGCAGGGCAAGGTCGTCGAGGTGTGTGCCGAGCCCGGTGAATTTACCTATGATACCTCGTCGGAGCCGTCCATCTTCACCGGCGATTTGGGCGATACCATCATGGAGACGTTCATGACGATCGGCAAGCGCTTTACCTATGGCGGCGACACCGGCAAGGATCAGCGGGTGTATTACTTCAACACGAAGGAGATCATCGGCAACAAATTCGGCACGCCCAGCCCTATCATGTTTGAGGTGGTCAACAAGCGCATCGGCATCAGAAGAACGGTGAATGTGCGTTGCAACGGCGTATATACCTATGTGATCACGAACCCGCTGGTGTTCTACACGCGGCTTGGCGGCAATGTGGAATACGAGTACACCCGGGATCAGATCGACGAGCAGCTGCGGGCGGAGTTCATTGATGCGCTGCAGCCTGCGCTTGGCGCTCTTTCCGAGCAGGAGCTTCGCCCTGCGCAGCTGCCTGGCAGGGCAGCGGAGTTCAAGGCAGCCATGAACGACGCGCTCCGCCAGGAGTGGATTGATAACCGCGGCATCTCCGTGGGCAAGATTTCCCTCAATCCCATCACGCTGACAGCGGAGGACATGAAGAAGATCAACGAGCTGGAGGACGCGGCCAATATTGGTTCCAATCCGTTCATGATGGCGGGCCGAATGACCGACGCTACTGCCACCACCATGCAGACGGCTGCGGGCAACTCCGCCGGCGCCATGACCGGCTTTATGGGCATGGGGATGGCCGGCATGGGTTCGCAGGGCGGCTTTGGCACGGCGGTGAATCTCTATAATCTGGGCGTTCAGCAGCAAAATGCCGCCAAAGCAGAGGGCGAGGGACGCTGGAAGTGTGCCTGCGGCGCGGAAGCTACCGGAAAGTTCTGCTCGGAGTGCGGTGCGAAAAAGCCCGAGCCTGTGCAGCAGGATGCATGGAAGTGCCAGTGCGGCGCTTCTGCCACGGGCAAATTCTGCCCGGAATGCGGTGCAAAAAGACCTGAACGGGCGGAGGGCTGGATCTGTGCCTGCGGCGCGGTCAATCAGGGAAAATTCTGCCAGAACTGCGGCGCGAAGAAACCTGCGGACGCTCCCCTGTATCGGTGCGACAAATGCGGCTGGGAGCCTGAGGATCCCAAGTGCCCGCCCAAATTCTGCCCGGAATGCGGCGATGTGTTCAATGACAGCGATATCAAAGGATAAACAGGACGGGTGCCGGTTGCACCCGATCAGGGGAGGGAGAATGGATGGCGGATTTGCTGGAGTACAAGTGCCCGTGCTGTGACGGCTCAATCACCTTTGACAGCACGGCCCAGAAAATGAAGTGCCCCTACTGCGGCACCGAATATGAGGTCGAAGCGCTGGCGGGCTATAACGACGAGCTGCGCAATGAAACGGGCGACGTCATGGAATGGGAAACGGCGGCGGGCAGCACATGGCAGGAGGGCGAAGCAGAGGGGCTGTGTTCCTGTGTGTGCAGCGCCTGCGGCGGCGAGATTGCATGCGACGAAAACACGGCGGCTACATCCTGCCCCTTCTGCGGAAGCCCTGTGGTGATGAGCGGCCAGCTTTCGGGCGCGCTCAAGCCTGATTTGGTCATTCCGTTCAAGCTCGACAAGAAAGCGGCCAAGGCGGGTCTGATGAAGCATCTTTCAGGCAAGCGGCTACTTCCGGCGGTATTCAAAGATCAGAACCATATCGATGAGATCAAGGGCGTGTATGTTCCGGTATGGCTGTTTGACGCGGATGCGGATGCGCAGGTGCTCTATCATGCTACCCGCCTGCGCAACTGGAGCGACAGCCACTACAACTATACCGAAACCCAGCATTATCTGGTGCATCGGGGAGGCAGCGTGAGCTTTGCCAATGTTCCGGTGGACGGCTCCACCAAAATGGCGGATGATCTGATGGAATCCATCGAGCCCTTTGATGTTTCAGAGGCCGTGGATTTCAGGACGGCCTATCTGGCTGGGTATCTGGCGGATAAATATGATGTGGATGCGCAGCAGAGCGTGGAACGCGCCAATGAGCGCATCAAGCATTCCACCGAAGAGGCATTTGCCGAGACGGTGCAGGGCTATGCGACCGTCCAGACGAAGCACAGCGGCATTTGCCTGCATAACGGCAGGACAAAATATGCGCTGTACCCGGTCTGGCTGCTCAATACCACTTGGCACGGCAATCGGTATACCTTTGCCATGAACGGACAGACGGGGAAGTTTGTCGGCGATCTGCCGGTGGATAAAGCGGCGGCAAACCGGTGGCTGATTGGTCTGACGGCAGCGATGAGCGCGGCTGCTTATGGCGTAGTCTGGCTGATGCATCTGCTCGGATGGCTGTAAAGGGGGCAAGCGTCATGAAAAAAAGAGGGTTCATTTTCTGGCTCAGCCTCGCTTTGTGCCTGGGGCTGATGCTGCCGGCTCTTGCAGAGGGAGTAGACAGCATTTCCACTGCGTATCCCCGTGTGCTGGATATGGCGGAGCTGTTGACCGCAAGCGAAAGACAGGCGCTTCTGGAGCAGCTGGATGAAATCAGTGCGCGCCAGCGCCTTGATGTGGTGGTAGCGACAACGCAGCGCCTGAACGGCGCGTCGGCGCAGGATTGTGCCGACGACCTCTATGACCAGTGCGGCTTTGGCTATGGCGCGCAGCACGACGGCGTGCTGCTGCTGATCAGCTTGGAGGACAGGGAATGGCATATTTCCACCTGCGGCTATGGCATCACCGTCTTTACCGATGCGGGAATTGCGTATATCGGCAAACAGATCAAACCCGATCTGTCCGATGGCAATTATGCCGCCGCGTTTGAGCGCTTTGCCGCGCTGTGTGATGAATTTGCCGGGCAGGCGCATAGCGGAGCGCCGTATGACAAGGGTACTTTGCCCCGCGGGCCGCTGTCGCCGCTGTGGATTCCGGCATGCCTTGTGATTGGCTTTGTGATTGCTGCCCTGGTGGTCGGCAATATGAAGGGCAAGCTCAAATCTGTGCGCGCACAGGCTGCGGCGGACAGCTATTTCAGGGACGGCAGCCTGAATATCTCCGAATGCCGCGATATTTATCTGTATCATACCGTGCAGAGAACGGAAAAGCCGAGGAATGATTCTTCGTCCGGCAGCAGCACGCATACCTCGTCCTCCGGCACGACCCATGGCGGCGGAGGCGGGTCCTTCTGATGGGCGGGCGAGACAGCATAATTGCAGGGAGGTTTTGACATGAAGTCGATCAAACGTCTGATGGCGGCTTTAATATGCCTGATATTGCTGGGTACTGCTTCGACGAATAGTTTTCCCGCGGCGCTTGCGCAGGAGGATATCCAGGCGCAGGAAGCGCTGTCCATGCTGCAGGAATGCATGGACATGATGCCGCAGGTGGTGATGGCGGTGGCCTATCTGGGCTATCGCGAGGCGGACGACCAAACGCCGCTGGAGGACTGGCTGTGGCAGCATGCGCCGGCCATGCTGATGGAGATGCCGTTCATCCAGACCATCCCCGGGGAACGCATTCTGGGCGCAGGATATGGCGATCTGTTCTGCTTTGTACCGCGGGATGACAGCACGTCCCTGGCGGTCAATCACGTCGTCTGGCAGTCAGACGGCGCGGGCAACCGCCCGAATGTAGACACCCTGCTCTATTATGACGGAAATACCCAGCCGGTGCTGGTGTTTGTCGGGTATGAGGAATACCGCACGGAGCCGGATATCGGCATCATTGCCGTGGCGGGAAATGGCGCAGGGCTTGCGTGGTATCCCGTGGTAGATGAAGAATATGGCTATATCGTGCTGCCGACCGGCGCATATGAGACCCCGCTGCTGCTGGACTTCTCCATCTTTGGCGGCGAGGACGGAACGGAGGGCGGCATGGCCTGGGGCTGGGATGCACCCGGCGATATGTCCTGGTGTCCGCCGACGGACGAAGGACTGTCAGACAGCGAATGGGCGTGCGGCGAAGGCTGGCGCATGGAGCTGGAGCGGGGCGGCGGCGATGCGGGATATGCCGGTGCTGTGCGGCTGTATTATCAGCAGCAGGCCGGACAGCCTTATGATCTGATGTATGCAGGCTCCTGGCGGATGGAGAATGACTGCCTGCGCCTGGAGCTGAAGGGCGAACGGGGCAGAGATGATCTGAGCGGAAGCTTCCCGCTGCTGATTGATCCCTCCGGCGATAATCTCTATATCCAGATGTCTCAGGATGGGGTCACCTGCCCGCCGTTCTTTGATGAGGATATGGGTGCCATGGAGCTGTCGCGGATCTACGGATAAACGCAGGAATGGCTATAGAATAAAAGAAAAACGGTATGGCATTTCGCCATACCGTTTTTGATGCTTTGTGATGCCGGGTGAAGCGATGGCAGGCGCTGCTTAGAAATCAGCGCTGCCGGTGGTGCGTGGGAAGGGCAGCACATCGCGGATGTTGCTCACGCCCGTGAGGTACATGATCAGCCGTTCAAAGCCCAGACCAAAGCCTGCGTGCGGAGCGGAGCCGTATTTGCGCAGCTCCAGATACCACCAGTAGCTTTCTTTGTCGAGCCCCAGCTCATCCAGCCGCGCTTCCAGCACATCCAGACGATCCTCGCGCTGGCTGCCGCCGATCAGCTCGCCAATGCCGGGCACCAGCACGTCCACAGCCGCTACGGTCTTGCCGTCGTCATTCTGCCGCATGTAGAACGCCTTGATTTCCTTGGGATAGTTGTATACACACACGGGACGGCCAAAGTGCTTTTCAGCCAGATAGCGTTCGTGCTCGGTCTGCATATCCATGCCCCAGTATGCGCCATACTCGAAGGCAACGCCGGATTTCTGGAGAATCTCGATGGCTTCGGTGTAGGTGACGCGGGCGAAGTCGCTGTCGCGCACATGGGTGAGGCGCTCAATGAGGCCCTTGTCCACAAAGTTGTTGAGGAATTCCAGCTCTTCCGGGCAGCGCTCCATCACGTCGGCGATCACATAGCGCACCATGGCCTCGGCCAGCTCCATGTCGTCGTTGAGGTCCGCAAAGGCGATTTCGGGCTCGATCATCCAGAATTCCGCCGCGTGGCGCTGGGTGTAGCTCTTTTCGGCGCGGAAGGTGGGGCCGAAGGTATAGATGTTGCGGAAGGCCATGCAGAAGGCTTCGCCATTGAGCTGACCGGATACTGTCAGATTGGCGGGCTTGCCGAAGAAATCCTCGCTGTGCTTGACGTTGCCCTTGTCATCGCGGGGCGGGTTGTCGATATCCAGCGTGGTCACGCGGAACATTTCGCCCGCGCCCTCGCAGTCGCTGGCGGTGATGAGGGGCGTGTGCACATACACAAAGCCCTGATCGCCAAAGAAGCGGTGAATGCTTTGCGCGGCGACGGAACGGATGCGGAATACCGCAGAAAACAGATTGGTGCGGGGGCGCAGATGCGCCTGCGTGCGAAGATATTCCACCGTGTGGCGCTTTTTCTGCAGCGGATAGTCGGGCGCTGCCATGCCCACCACCGTGACGGTGGCGGCCTTGAGCTCGAAGGGCTGCTTCATTTCGGGGGTCAGCTTCAGCGTGCCCGTTACTTCGATGGCGGAGCCCAGCGTGACCTTGACTACTTCGCGGAAATCGGGAACGCTGTCATCCAGCACGATCTGCAGATTTTTGAAGAACGTGCCGTCGTTGAGCTCGATGAAGGCAAAGGCCTTGCTGTCGCGCACCGTGCGCACCCAGCCGGACACGGAAATTTGCGTGCCGTCGGCCGGCGTTTTGCGATAAAGATCGTGAATGAGATACTTGTCCATGGGAAAAAGCCTTCTTTCTGCTTCTATACGGAGTGCGTTTTATTGCTGGCGACCCAGCAGCGCCGCGCCGATGATGCCGGCGTTGTTGCCCAGCTGCGCCAGGGCAATCCTGGGCAGTTCGAGTGTGGGGAACACCAGATAATCGCCCAGCTGCGCCTTGATGGCGTCCAGCAGGAAAGCGCCTGCGTGGCTGACGCCGCCGCCCAGGACGATCATGTCGGGATCAAGGAAGGAAATGATATTATTGATGGCGATCGTCAGGTATTTGGAATAGCGGTTGAATACCTGCTTCGCAACATCATCACCCTCTTTCGCGGCGTCAATGACGATTTTGGCATTGATTTTGTTCATATCACCGCCGCATTTGCGCATAATGCTGTTGTCCGGCTGCTGGGCGCAGGCTTCTTTGGCCATGCGGATGATGGCTGTGGCGGAGCAGTAGCGCTCGGTGCAGCCCCGCTTGCCGCAGTTGCACATTTCGCCGTCCACCTCTATGGTCAGATGCCCCAGCTCTGTGGCCGCGCCATGCGCGCCGGACCAGATGCGGCCGTTGATCACAATGCCGGCACCCACGCCCGTGCCCAATGTGAGGAACACGCAGGTATTGCAGCCGCGGCTGACGCCTGCCTGATATTCTGCCCATCCGGCCACGGTGGCGTCGTTGTCGATGAATACGGGCTTATCGATGTGCTTTTGCACCTCGTCCCGAAGGGGAATGTCGCGCCAGCTCAGATTGGGGCAGAAGATGACGCGGCCCGTTTTCTGATCGGCGATGCCGGGAATGCCAATGCCGATGGAATGCACGTCCGCTTCGGAAATGCCGGCCTGACCGATTGCCGTGCGGATGCAGGCGGCCATGTCGCGCACGATGTCCTGATACGGTCTGCCCACCAGCGTTGGGGTTTCTGCTTTGGTGAGAATCGCGCCCTCTTCATTCACGACGCCGGCGGCCATGTGCGTGCCGCCCAGATCGATGCCGATATAATACATGATGGTATCTCCTTTGCTTACAGCTGATTCATGCGTGCGTTGATCATTTCGGTGGTGCGGCGATCCAGCTCCTGCGCAGCGGAGTAGCCCAGCCGCTTGAGCGAGAAGTTGCGTGCCGCCACCTCGATGATGATGGCCAGATTGCGACCGGGCTTGACGGGCAGCACGATGCGGGGAATCTTAACATCCATGATGGAGGTGTATTCATCCGTCAGACCATAGCGGTCATATTCCTTCTTTTCATCCCACTTTTCCAGGTGAATGACCAGATCGATGGATTTCTTCATCAGAACCGAGCCGATGCCGTACATGGCCTTGATATCGATGATGCCGATGCCGCGGATTTCCATCAGATGCCTGACCATCTCGGGAGATTCGCCGGACAGTCGGTCGTCCGCCACCTTGCATACGTCCACCACATCGTCCGCGACCAGCTGATGTCCGCGCTTGACCAGCTCCAGCGCGGCTTCGCTCTTGCCCACGCCGCTGCGGCCGGTGATGAGCACGCCCACGCCGTATACCTCCAGCAGCACGCCGTGCAGCGTGGCGCGCGGAGCCAGACACTGGTTCATATAGATAATGGCCTTCATGAAGAAGCGCGTGGTGACCAGCTCGGTCTGGAATACCGGCACATCATGCGCCCTGGCCAGCTGCAAAAGCTCCTCGGGGGGCTGCATGCCGCGGCAGATGATGACGCAGGGAATGGGGTGTGAGAGGAAAGTTTCCAGACAATCGCGGCGCACTGACGGCTCCAGCGAGTCCAGATAGGCCATTTCTGCTTTGCCAATCACCTGCGGGCGTTCCTTGGCGAAATAGTCATAATGCCCGGTGAGCTGCAGACCGGGACGGTTCAGATCTGCCGATTCGATAGGCCATTCGGTCACGGATGAAGGGCTGAGCGTGGTCAGCTGCAGCGCATTAACAAATTCGTCTACCCGAATCACCGTTTCCACCTCCGTCTGGATAGATATTTCCATATTCTATATTACATCATAAAGGACATTTTTTGTCAATGCACGAAAATGCTACACAGAAACGTTAGAAATTTGCATGCAGTTGTAACAAATTCGTTGCAATCTGCCCCAAAATCCATTACAATAGAAGCAGACAGGCACAAAGGGGGTACAACGCGTGGAACTGCTGGAGAAACTGTCCGGAAATCTGGTGGATATCCTGATATACGCAGCCATCTTGACGGTGGCGGTCACGGGCTATACCAAATGCGTTCTGACCAGCCGCAGGTGCGCAAGGCATCTGCGCCGGGCGGTGCGGCAGCTGGAGGTCATGACGATCAAGGACGGCTCGCAGCCCGTCTGGCAGGATACGCTGTTTCTGGGACGCATGCTGCAGACGGCGTGGCGGCGCTTTCTGGTGAATGCCGAGCAGCTGGACAGCCGCGGCATGAACTGCGACGTGGAAGATTATGTCAATGATGACACGGTGATATACGCGCACTGTCATACGCAGCTGGGCGATGTGATTCCCGGCATTCTCACCTCGCTTGGTATTCTGGGCACGTTCATCGGCCTGATGCGCGGTCTTGGGGCGCTGGATCTGTCCGATGCAGCCAACACCATGAGCGGTATCTCGGATATGATCAGCGGCATGAATTTCGCCTTTGGCACGTCCATTGCCGGCTGCGCGTGCTCTCTTTTGTTCAATATTCTCAATCACGCGGCGCTGGGATCCACCCAGAAGGCCATCGATGAATTTCACGAGGCGTTCACCGAGTTTGTCATGCAGCAGCCGCTGAGCGACAATGTGCAGGTCATCTGCCAGCAGGAGGATCGCGCAGCGTTCCTGCGCCATGCGGTCAACGAGCTGGGAAACCGGATGATCGAGGGCATGCATGCGGCGGTGGAGCATGGCATGGCGCCCGTTACGCAAACCATCAATCAGTTTCTGATGGGCGAAACCCAGCAGCAGCTGGAAGGGCTTGAGCATATCGTCACCAGCTTTGTCGGGCAGATGAATCGCGCGCTGGACGGGCAGTTCAGCCAGCTGGGGCAGACGCTGTCGGCCATCAATCAGGCGCAGCGCATGGATTACGGCACGCTCAACGCAGCGCTGGACGCCGCAGGCACCATTATGAACCGCATGCAGGAGATGGGCGATTTGATGGGGCAGGTGGCGCAGCGTATGGAGGGCTATGCTGATGAGCTGAGCGCCGTGCAGGGCGATCAGAGCGCTTTTGCGGGAAAAACGCAGGAGCTGCTGGACGCCATGCACACCGCCGTGCAGGAGCAGAGCGACTATCTGCTTTCGCTGCGCGCGGGGCATGAGGCGCTTGAAAGCAGCATGCAGGAATACGCGCAGTGGAGCGGACGCGTGCTGGAGGCGGTACATCAGCAGGCGGAGGGGCAGCAGGCTGTTTCGCAGCAGACCGCGCAGGCCATGCGCGACAGCAGCCATCAGCTGTCGGAGAGCTATACCGCCTTTGTGGAGAATATCAGCGCGGGGCTGTCGCGCACCATGGGCCTGTTTGAAGAAAACATGCACGGCGTAGTGTCGCTGCTGGACGGCAAGCTGGAAAGCATCGAGCGCACGGCGCGCACAGCCCAGAGCGGCTATGCGGACAGGAGCGCGCGGCTGAATGAAAGCACGGAAGGGCTTTTGACGGCATTGTCGCGCCTGCAGCGCGCGCTGGGCGATATGACGCAGTGTGTGGAAACGGCATCCGGCGCGATGAACGGCGCAAAGGAGGCGTAAGATGGCAAGGAGAGCCCCGAGCGCGCGTTCGCGCGGCACGGCGGACGGCGGCACGCACTGGATATCCTATTCGGATATGATGGCATCGCTGCTGCTGGTGTTTATCCTCGCCATTACGCTGTGCATCTATCATTATTATACGCTGCTGGAAACCAAAACCAGAGAGCTTGGCGAGCAGCAGGCAAAGCTGGATGCGACGCAGGTGACGCTGGCGCAGAAGGAAAAGGATCTGGAGACGACCCGCGTGGAGCTGATGGGCAAGGAGGAGGAACTGGCAGCCATCCAGATTCAGCTGGATACGCAGGCGCAGGAGCTTTCCGCCGCGCAGCTTGAGCTGTCCGCGCGCGAAAAGGAAAATGACGCGCTGCTGGCGCAGATTGTGCTGCGCGAGGAGGATCTGGCTGATCAGCAAAACAAAATCGATGCCATGCAGCTGGTGCTCGCCGCGCAGGAAAAGGAGCTGGAGAGCTATCAGGCGCAGCTGTCGGATATGCTGGGCGTGCGCACCCGCATCGTGCAGGAGCTGAGCACCGCGCTGGCCAATGCGCGCATCTCCGCCTCGGTGGACAGCAACACGGGCGATATTGTGCTTGACAGCACGCTGATGTTTGAGACCAACAGCAGCGAGATCAAGCCGGAGGGACTGGTGCAGCTGAACCGGCTGATGCCCGTGTATCTGGGCGTGCTGCTCAGCGATGAATACCGGGATTATGTGGCGGAAATCATCATTGAAGGGCATACGGACTCCACCGGCAGCTATGAGCGCAATCTGGAGCTGTCGCAGGAGCGCGCGCTGAGCGTGGCGATGTATTGCCTTGGCATGAATACGCTGACGAGCGCGCAGAAAACGGAGCTTCAATCCATTATTACCGCGCAGGGGCGCAGCTATTCTGACCCTGTATACGATTCGTATGGCAATGAGGATCAGCAGCGCTCCCGCCGTGTGGAAATCAAATTCCGTCTGAAGGACGCCGAGATGATTCAGCAGATGAATCTGATTCTGTCCAATCTGGAGTGAGCGATATGAAATATGTAGCGATATTTATGGCGCTGCTGGTGGTGGCCGCAGGCGTGCTGGGTATTTATACCTATGCAAACACCCGGCTGGCTGTGGTTTCCGTGTCGGTGGAAATGGTGTCGGCGGCGCAGCGGGAAAGCGAGTTTCTGTCGTGGCAGTCAGCCATGGATCATGACGCCGTTGCCGGAACACCCTTTACCGATGAATTGCCGGGCTCGGCGGACGATTACAGCTTTTTCACCTATACTTTCCGGCTGAAAAACGGCGGGCTGATTGATGCGGAAATGGTGGAGATACAGCCGGTGCCCGTCAATGGCGACGTGCTGGCCTATTCCACCACCGATGCGGCAGCCGTGAATGCGAACAATGTCATTCCGGCTGGCAGCGAGAGAAATCTGTGGAGCGTGGTGCTGACCAGCGCCCGGAATCAAAGCGCCCTGGCTACGGCGCGCTCGTTCAAAATTACCTATTATATCTGGGGCATTCCACGGAGCATCACGGCTGCGTGCAAGTGACGGAGAGCGTTTTGCGCTTCTTGGGGATTTAATCGGGGCAGCTTCCGGTATCGGAGGCTGCTTTTTGCTTGATTGTGGATGCGCAAAGGCGCGAGCAGACGGCTTTTTGCGAAAACACTTGACCGCATGGGGGAAACTGGTATAATGAAAGTACCGCGCGAAAGGGAGACGGCAGAAATATGGAATGGACCAACCGGACGATTGAGCAGTTTATTCAGGCGTATATGGCGGATCCGGCGAACAATACGATGCGCGAGGCGGAGGGCTTTGCCTTTGCAGAGCCGCTGGTCGGCTTCAGCCGGGCGGATGACCCGCTGTATCCCTTTTATAAGCAGCATATTGACCCGGCATTTTACCGCCTGCCGGAGGAGTGGCTGCAAAGCGAATATGGCCGTGTCTTTGATCCTGCCGGCGTGTCGGTGATCAGCTGGGCGCTTCCGCAGACGGAAAGCAACCGCCGCCTGAATGCCGCGCAGACGGATTGCACCACCATGGAATGGCAGTATGTGCGCGTACATGGCGAAGCATGCAACCGCGCCATGGCAAAGGCTCTGGAAACGGCGCTGCGCACGAGCGGCCTGGAGGCGGTGGCGCCCATGTGCTCGGAAGAATTCGCGCTGGCAGACAGCGAGCGGTTTGTGCGCATTTCCAACTGGTCGGAGCGCCACACTGCGTTCATTTCGGGGCTGGGCACATTCGGTCTGTGCGACGGGCTGATTTCTAAGCGGGGCAAGGCGGCGCGCTATGGCTCAGTGATTGTGAATAGCGCTCTGTCCCCGACTGTGCGCGAGTATTCACAATATAATGAATATTGCCAGGCGAAAAACGGCTGCACGGCCTGCATGCGCCGCTGCCCGGCGGGGGCGATTACGCCATCGGGACACGACAAGGTGAAGTGCATCAATTACCACCGTCAGGTGATCAGGCTCATCTGTCACGAGCGCTACGGCTATGACGGCTATTCGGTGTGCGGTCTGTGTCAGACTGGCGTTCCCTGCGAATACGGTATTCCCGGTGTCAGGAATCAACAAAGCAATGAAACATAAAGAGAGGAGCAAAAAATGATGAAGAGACTGTTTGCCTGGCTTTTGTGCCTGTGCCTTCTGGGGGTATCCGGCGCTGTGGCGGAGGGCGAAGCCCTGAAACTGAGCGATGTGACGAGCGAGGGCAGCTATGCCGTGAAGCTCGAACGCGTGCTGCGCGTGACTGCGCCGAGCGAGCTTGCCTATCATAATTACTGTGTGCAGCAGGGCAGCGCCACCGACGGCCGCTATGCCTATATTGTGATGGAGGATCAGATCCAGCATCTGGGTTCCATCCGAAAGTTCGATATGAGCACCTGGGAAGAGGTGAAGGTGCAGTATGGTCTGCCCATTGACCATGGCAATGATATGACCTACAATGCCAAAACGGGCAAGTTGGTTGTGGTCAACAATGCGCCGCGCAGGAATCTTCTGACGATCATTGATCCGGAAACGCTGGAAGTGGTGGAGACCGTGACGTGCAGCTGCGAAATGTTTTCCATCGCCTATAACGAAACGCGCGATGTGTATGTGGTGGGTCTCAGCGGCGGAGAAAACTTCTCCATTCTGAATGCGGACTTTGAGAAGATCGCGTTCCATGCGGTCGTGCATGACGGGCTGGTGACGCAGGGCGCAGACTGTGACGACAATTATATTTACTTCCCGCGCTGGAACCGCGACAACAAGGAGGTCAATATGCCCAACCTGATCGCCGTCTACGACTGGGACGGAAATCATGTGACCAATATCCGCGTGGGCGGCTTCCAGGAGGTTGAGAGCATGTTCCATGTGGGGGATGACTTCTATCTTGCTTTCAATGCGAGCGGCAGCTATGTTTACAAGGCGACGCTGAAGCTGCAATAACGACACTGAGCCGCCGGCTGCGAGGCCGGCGGCTTTTTCTTTTGTCTGCACACCTTTTCCGGCGGGGCATAGCATGGCAGTGTGGGCTGCTAAGCAGCCCGACGCTCTGCGATAGATCGCAGACGAAGTAAGGAGGCGCGGGTATGTCATTCTATTCCTACAAGAACGCCGATCCTGCCAAGAGTCCCGGCGAGATCTCGGGCAGCGCGCTGGATGGCCTCAACGAAAAGGTCTGCATTCAGGTGCAGCGCGTGTACGACAGCTGTCTGCAGCAGGAACAGCTCGACAATGTGGATGTGACCATCACCAGCTATGCACAGGTCGTATGCAACTGCAGCTGCGGCTGCAATAGCAACGGCAATTCGGAAACGACGCCGCCCGCTACTGCGCCGGTTCCTCCCATCACGTTTGAAAGCTGCAGATCCAGCACCACGGATATCGATGTGTCCAATCTCACGGTGGAAAGGCTTTGCGACCGTCCCTGCTTTGCGCGCGTGCGCGGCTATATCGAGATTCCCATCGATATTCTCTTTACGGATTCCCGCTGCGTGGAGTACATCGGCAAGGGCGTTGTGCGCGTGAACAAGGATGTGCTGCTGAGCGTGCCGGATGATTCCATTGTTCCCTATACGCTGGAAGGCATGGCCAGTGCTATCTGTGTGTCGGGCAGTTATCGCGGAGATAATGTCTTCAGACTGACCATCTGTGTATCCATCATTCTCAAGGTACTGGCGCGCGTGGAGATCCTGGTTCCTTCCTACGGCTTCTGCTCCATTCCGCCCTGCGAGGAATTTGCAGATAACGTGTGCGATGAGTTCTTCTCGCTTCCGCTCTTTCCCTCGCTTAATCTGTGCGAAGAAACGGCTGCCGATACGCAGAATAGCTGCGGATGCAACCGCTGCTGCACATGCAGAAATTGTAATTCCTGAGCTCGACAAAGAAGCAAAAAATGTCGCGCCGGAGGGAAAAAACACCCTCCGGCGCAGTTTTCTGCTGTGCTTTGAATGCGGAAAGAACAGAGAATCCGGATGACCTTGTGGTGGGATGTGTCGCGAAGCGGTATATATAGATATAAACACGAACGTTCTCTGAAAACAGACCAAAGTATATACGGAACTGCAAAAAGATTCAAAAAACTTCAAAAAAATTGCAAAAAAGGTGTTGACAAAAGGTATGGGGTTGTGGTATTATATCTAAGCGCTCGAGGGAAGCCCCTCTGAGAGAGGAAAAACGAGAGCGCGAGGGACCTTGAAAACGATACAGGAACAAAGGA
>CAMGDO010000003.1 GCA_946042585.1 uncultured Clostridia bacterium | reverse complement strand
AGCATCATCGGCGTGCGCACCCCTGCGCTCAGAAAGCTTGCTGTCTCGCTGTCCGGCTCACCGGAAGCCGACGCCTTTTTGCAGTCGCTTCCGCATCGCTTCTTTGAGGAAAACAATCTGCACGCCTTTCTGCTCGAACGCATGCGCAATTTTGACGAATGCCTGTCGGCGGTGAACGCCTTTTTGCCCTTTGTTGACAACTGGGCGACCTGCGATCAGCTTTCGCCGTCCTGTTTTGCCCGCCGCCGCGAGGCGCTGCTGCCTGCCATTGACCAATGGCTTGGCAGCAGTCATGTCTATACCGTGCGGTTCGGCATCGGCATGCTGCTCCGGCATTTTCTCAAGGGCGAAGCGTTCGAGCCTTCCATCTTGGAGAAAGTGGCCGCTATCTCATCGGATGAGTATTATATCAACATGATGATCGCCTGGTTTTTTGCCACGGCGCTGGCATTGCAGACGGAGGCAGCGCTTCCCTATATCACAGACCGCCGTCTACCCGTATGGATACACAACAAAACCATCCAGAAAGCGATTGAAAGCAGACGGCTGACGCCGCAGCAAAAGGATTTTCTGCGCACCCTGAAGCACATATAAAAAGAGCGAAGGCGCTTTGCCCTCGCTCCTTTTCTATCGGATGTCAATATCAATTCCCAGCCGCGGGTTTTCGCTGCCCGATACACCGCTGGTTCGCGTAATCACCAGCGCCCGGAATTGAGGCGGCACGCTGCGGGTGATTGCCTGAGAAAATGTCGCGTTCACCGTCTGCCCTGTCACAAAGCTTCCGCAGCACAGCCTGCAGCCGTTTGCGTCACGAAGCACGGTGCTGCCATTGACCCGCAGGATCAGATTCTGCGTCTGTCCTGCCGCATCGGCATAGGCGATTTCTATATTGCAATTATGGGCACGCCGTCCGGGCGTTGCCACAATCGTTGCACCTGTCACGGTTTGAAAGCCATTGAAATATGCCATAGAGACTCCTCCTTCCCGTTTGCATCCTATGCCCGCGCTTTGCAAATTGTGATTGCATTGACAGAACCGGACATCTTTGGTATCATCTGGATGGTAAAGAATTTATTTGCAGAAAGGCGTAATCATGAGCACCATCAGTGAACAAGCGCTCGAAATGCATGCCAAATGGCGCGGAAAAATCGAAGTCATTTCCCGGGCGCCCATTGAAAACTCGCAGGATCTTTCCCTGGCTTATACGCCGGGTGTCGCTCAGCCCTGTCTGGAAATTCAAAAGGACTATGATAAATCCTTCACCCTCACCCGGCGGCATAATCTGGTAGCAGTTATCACTGATGGCACGGCAGTGCTGGGGCTGGGTGATATCGGAGCGGAGGCCGGTATGCCCGTGATGGAGGGCAAGTGCTGCTTGTTTAAGGAATTTGCCGGTGTCGACGCTTTCCCCCTGTGTATCCGCAGCAAGGATGTGGACGAAATCGTCCGCACGGTATATCTGCTCTCAGGAAGCTTTGGCGGCATCAATCTGGAGGATATCGCCGCCCCCCGCTGCTTTGAAATCGAAAAGAAGCTCAAGGAAATATGCGATATCCCCGTGTTCCACGATGACCAGCATGGTACAGCCGTGGTGGTGGCGGCAGCGCTTACCAACGCGCTGCGTCTGGTGCATAAGAGCTGGAAAGATATAAGAATCGTCATCAATGGAGCGGGCGCTGCCGGCTGCGCCATTGCCCGTCATCTCCTGCAGATGGGTGCGGGCGATATTACGCTCGTGGATCGCTTCGGCATCATCTGTGAAGGCATGGATGGCCTCAATCCAGCGCACACTGAAATGAGCTGCATCACAAACCGCGCGCATATGACTGGCACACTGGCGGACGCCATGCGCGGTGCGGATGTGTTCATTGGCGTATCCGCGCCCGGTATCGTGTCTTCCGATATGATCGCTTCCATGGCCGCACACGCCATTGCCTTCCCCATGGCCAATCCCGTTCCCGAAATCATGCCGGATCAGGCGCTTGCCGCCGGCGCAGCCATTGTCGGCACGGGGCGCAGCGATTATGCCAACCAGATCAACAACGTGCTGGCGTTTCCGGGCATTTTCCGCGGCGCTCTCGATGTGCGTGCCCGAGAGATCAACGATACAATGAAGGTCGCCGCTTCGCACGCAATCGCTTCGCTTGTCAGCGACGAGGAGTTAAGGCCCGACTATATTCTCCCCTATGCTTTTGACCGCCGCGTTGGCCCTGCCGTTGCCGCAGCTGTCGCACAGGCGGCGCGCGACACCGGCGCTGCCCGGCTGTAACAATGTCAGGAGGTTGCGTTCATGTCCGCTCCAAAGCCCATTCTGGCGCTGATGTATGATTTCGACCACACCCTGTCGCCGCGCGATATGCAGGAATACGCGTTCATCCCCGAGCTGAATATGGAGGCGGATGATTTCTGGCGTCTGTGCCGTCGCACAGGCAATCAGCACCGCATGGATTCCATTCTCGCGTATATGTATGTGATGCTGCGCGAAGCCGAACGGCACAATATGCGCCTGACGCGCGATACCTTCAATCAGCAGGGAGCCCATGTGGAGCTCTTTGAGGGCATGGATACATGGTTTGACCGCATCAATGCCTATGGCGCACAGCTGGGTTTTTCCGTGGAGCACTATGTGCTTTCCTCCGGACTCAAGGAAATCATCGAGGGCACGCCCATTGCCCACCGTTTCAAGATGATCTACGCCGCCGAATTCGTCTATAACGAAGAAACCGGCGCACCGGAATGGCCGGCGATGGCGGTGAATTATACCAACAAAACACAGTTCATCTACCGGATCAACAAAGGCGTGCTGGATGTAACCGACAACGAACGCGTCAACGAGCATACCCCGCACGATATGCGGCGCATCCCCTTCACCAATATGATCTATATCGGCGACGGCTCAACGGACGTGCCCTGCATGAAGCTGGTGTCTTCCCGCGGCGGTCACGCTATCGCGGTATACACCGGCCCGCGCAACGCCACCGTTAACGATATGCTGATTCATGGCCGTGTGCATTTCGTCGCGCCCACGGATTACCGCGCGGGCAGCGAAATGGAAAACATCGTATTTGGCATTTTTGACAGCGTTGCCGCCGAAAGCCGCAATATTGCACTCAACCGGCGTCAGCTGGACGAAGCCCAGCGTATGCTGGAAATGGATATTCTGCGCCGCCGGTAACCCGGACACGGATACAGAAAACATACCATCAACTTGTCACAAATGGGAGGAATACGCATGGCGGGTCAGCTTTGGGTGCGCGTGATGAAAAAGAACAGGATTATAGAAAGCCGCACCGCGCCCTGCACCTATGAAACCTGGCAGGAAGCGCTCGATGAGATTTGTCAGGCGCTTGATCTGAGCCGACCGGTCATCATGCCGCGTCATGAGCGCGACTGGGATGCTTTCGGGCTCACGCAGTTTCTGCCCGAGCATTTCCTTGAGCCGGTATCCTTTGACAGAATGGAACTGCAGTATATCGATCCGGACAAAAAGAAAAAAAGCAATTTCTATGCCGAGCTGTAATAAACAAGCCGGGGCGAAAGCCCCGGCATTCTTTTGTTGATTGATTTGTCAGCCTACTTTCAGCACCACAATGCTGTTGCTCAGCCGCATACCCTCAGGCGGCAGCGTCGCCACAAAGCGCAGCACAGAAGTGGAAGGCACATCCACAATGAAACTGCCCGCCAGACTGTCCGCCGCATAGGCGCTTACCGTGCTGCTTGCGCGGTGCAGCGGCAGCACAATGCCGTTCAGCACAGGCGTCAGCGCATAGGTGCGTTCAGTATGGCAGCAGCCGCAGTTATTGGCGGTAATTGCCTCATCCGTATGCGCGATATAGGACACATGATAGCGTCCGCACGCCAGCACAATGCTGTCATCCGTGTTGTTGATATGATTCGTGGGGTCGGCGATGGTCACAGTAATGGGATACGCCTGACCATTGGTCATGTGATTTGCCGCCGTGGCATACTGCGCGTATGCCTGCACCGCCGCAGCGCCTGTTTCACCCGTGGGGCCAGCTGGGCCGGTCGGGCCAGTCGGACCCGTTGCGCCAGTGAGGCCGGTCGGGCCAGTCGGTCCTGTCGCGCCGGTCAAGCCCTGAGGACCCGTGGGCCCGGTAGGACCCGTCGGCCCGGTCGGGCCTTGCGGACCGGCAGGCCCCATCGGGCCGGTCGGGCCATATACCACACGGCTGCACCCACAGCCGCAACCGCTGCTGAAGCCGCCATTGCAGCCGAATACAGAAGAACAACCCGCATACAACGGGGTCGTGTTATAACAACATGCCATGCATAATCACCTGTCATTCTTACTTGGGCTTGCGCCCATTGCATCCTATGACAGAGTGCATGTATGCGTTACGCTTTTTTCCCGGGCAGTATTTTGCGAATCCAGGGGAATGTCATGGGCCAGAGCATGGCTGCAAACACCACCGTCGCGAAATAGCGCACGCCATGCGCAGCGCAGGCGCCGTCAAACAGCGCATTCAAAGGTGCCTTGAGCAGCGAGCGCACCGCCATCGTCAGCGCCAGACCCGCCACGCACTTGACAATCTGCGCAGGCCAGGAGGCCTTCACCGCGAAATGGATATAGCGCGCATCCACCCAGTAAGCCAGCAGCATACCAGCCACAGCGCCGGTCAGCTTATAGGCGTTTTCCCTGGCATGCAGCAGGTTCTCTACCTCCACATCCGCAGGGAACACGCGCAGCTCGGTATATAATAGATACGCCACGCTCAGCGCCAGCATGCCGCCCAGCAGCGCGTACATGCGGTTGGGATGTGCATCCAGATGATTAAACAGCGGATACAGCGCAAACACCAGCACAAGCCCAAGCACCAGGCTCACGCCTACATCCAGAGGCGTATGCACGCCCAGATACATACGAGAAAGCGCCACCAGCGCATACAGCACCCACAGTGCAATCTTCGCCGCGCGGGATTTCACCATCCGCGCAGAGCATCCCAGCGTGGTCGCCGCATTCTGCGTATGCCCGCTGGGGAAGGAATACCCGGTTGCATCGGCGCGGGCGGCTTCTACGATCGTAAACTCAGGGTCCTGCACCCAGGGACGGGAAATCCGAAAGGCAATTTTCAGAAACTGATTGACAATCGTGCCGACAAAGCCGACAGTCAGCATGAAATAGCCCTTGTGTTTGTCAATGCACCAAAACAGCGCAATGGCCAGCGCCATAAAGATGATTTCGCCACCGAACTGTGTAATGATCAGCATCACCTGATCAAGCCAGGGTCTGCGCAGACCCTCCAGCCAATAAAGCAGCTGCATTTTGTTTCCCCCAGTTCATTATAGTTTCTTTCTTATTACACACGAAACTGCCCGGTTTGTCAAGCAAATACAAAACCGGGCACATTTTTGCCTGATTTGGCCTTTATTCGCCGCGACGCACAATATCATACACCATGATCGCACCGGCGACAGACGCGTTGAGCGATTCCGCACCGCCTACCATGGGCAGCTTCACCCGCTTGATGCCAGGCACATCATACACCTGCTTTGATATGCCCGCTCCTTCGTTTCCGATGATCACGCATACGCCCTTCTTTTCGCGCCTGCGTTCAAAAAACGCTTCGCCATCCAGCGCGCCGGCATATAGATCATGTGTCTGGCTCAGTTCACTCAGCTTTTCCGGCAGGGAACAGACATAGACCGGCACTCTGAATACCGCTCCCATCGACGCGCGCAGCGCCTTGGGGCTATAGGGGTCAGCCGTGCGGCTGTCAATCAGCATCGCGTCAAACCCCGCCGCATCCAGTGTGCGCAGCATGGTGCCCACGTTGCCGGGATCCTGCACGCCGTCCAGCGCCGCCAGACGGCTTAATCCGTTTTTCGCTTCCTGCTCTGCCGCCGACATGCGGCACACCGCCGCCACTCCCTGCGGCGTTTTGGCATCGCAGATGGCCTCCAGCGCGTGATCGGATAAATAGCAGATATCCACGCCGCTCTCGCGCGCCGCTTTGATATGCTCATCAAAGCGGGAAGCGGCGCTTTGCGCCACCAGCAGCGTCACTGCGAATCGCTCACGCAGCGCTTCGCCCGTCAGGTGATCGCCTTCCGCCAGAAAAAGCCCCTGAGCGGCACGCTCCTTCGCGTTTTTCAGTGCGCGCCACATTTTCACCTGCGGATTTTGCAGGCTGGTTATATGCATTTCCGTCATGGCATATTACCTCGACAGCAGCGCCAGCGTGCGCGGCAGCCCGCCGCACAGCGTTTTCACCTGACTGGCGGCCTCGGGATGCCGCTTCAGATGCGGCACAATCCACGCGCTCACCGCGTAATCCATCGCCTTGGCTGCGCCGCCCTCCATATGCACGGCTGCCGCAGACAGATATGCATACATGGCGCGCCGCACGTTCTGCGGCAGCTTTGCATGCGTCTCCTGCAGCGCCTTATCCACATCGTCAATCAGTTTCAGCGCGGCACGCGGCGGCTCAACACTCTGCCGCAGCACCGCTTCACGCACAACGCTCTCCTTCACCGGCGGGCATGGCGGCATCTCTTCCTGCTTCCATCCCTCCCCGGTCTGTAAATAAGCGACCGGCCAGGGAGAAACGGCATAATCTGCGTCCGCCGCTTGCGGTTTATTCTCATCAGGCAGTGCAACCAGCACCCGCACATACGCAGCCGTTTTGCGCACGCTTTCATGGCTTACAAGCAGCCTGCAGCCATCGCCGCCCGCCTGCACATGCACCTTTCGCCCGCCCTCGTCATAGATGCAGGCAGCGCCCAGCGCGCCGGCAAGCGCCTCTGCCGCCGCCAACGCATCCGACGGCGTATCCGATTGCAGCTCCATTTGTCCATCGCACACGCAATACAGCGTCAGAAGATGCACCGCGTCATCCCAGCTGCACACAGCGCCCTTCGCCTTGAGACAGGCGCAAACGCGCTCGCACAGCGTATTCAGATCAGCATATCCGCCAATCGGCGCAGTCATTTGCAGGCTGTCCGACTGCGTCATCTCCGATACAATCGCATCGCGTTCTTCCAGCAGTTTTGCCCGCGCGGCATTCACCTTTTCCATATCCGCCCGTGCATCGGCAATCTCCTGCCTGACACGGCGCAGCTGCTCCTCTTCCTCGCGCGTCAGCTGCTCCAGCGCTTCCTTTTTCAGCGAGGAAAGCTGCTTTTTCGCGCTGTCCAGCTGCATAATCAGCGACAGCCGCTCGGCCTCCAGATCCTGAATCTGGCTGTTCATCGCCGCCGTCACGGCGTCCGTGCCGCGTCCGGCAAGCTGCTGATTCAGAATATTCTGCACCCCGGTCATGCTCAGCATATGCGCCACGGCCTGACGCTGCATATCCTGCATCGGCCACAATACTCCCAACGCGCGTTTGAACGTCTCCATGGGGGTTTCCACCTGCCGCGTTGCCGCCCCGGCGGAAAGAACGGCGCCCGGCGCCTCCACGCGGCCTGCGCGCATCTGCTGATCCACCGCTTCAATCAAAGGATTGTGCGCGCGCCGCTGCGGGCTTTGCCTGCGCGCCACGGTCTGATACAGGGGCATCCCGCTGAGCTTTGGCTGATTCTCCTCCTGTGGGATTTCCTGCCTGTCCGTCTCCTGTTCACTTTGCGGCGCTGCCTTCACGGTCTTGTTTTCGCTGCGCGGGCAGTAAAAAAGCCGCTGCGCGCCATCCGGCATCGTCACTTCGTAAATACCCTCGCTGTCAGGCGGCAGCTGCCCTGCGCCTTCCTGCTCAAGGCCGGTTCCGCGGCTCACAGGGCCATAAATCCGCCCGCCATAGCGCACATAGCACAGCGGCGTGCCGCTCTGGGCAATCTTCGCCTTATCGCCCATCTCGGCAGTAATCACCTCATAAAACACCGTCTGCGGCACAGCCTGAACAGCATCAGAATAAACGATATACTGATTATTCTCGCCCCGCTGGGGAGAATAATTCTTGTTGCTGCGGATTTTCACCGTGTCCGCCGGAATATTATACAAATCGAGCACGCACAGCGTGCCAAGCTCGCGCATGCGCTCCTTGAAGGTATGCTGCTCGTTCTTATCCGGCACGATACGCAAATAGCCTTCGTCGGGCAGCTGATCAATATCCTGCCTGCTCAACGGCCCATCGGTAGAAAGCAGCGGTCGAATACGAAAATATGCCCGCTGCGTATTGTCCTCCTCAATCATGGATAAAACAATGCGTCCCGTAAAATCCATAAAAAAGTATATGCTCCTCTCCCTATTCAACTCATGCGTTCCTCGCATGTTGTTATTGTACCGTTTATATGCCGTTTCGTCAAGGGAATCTGCTCCGAATATGGAATTTCTTGCATATTGCATGAAATAACCATCATTTTTTCATCAATGCCTTTTGTTTTTCAGCAGGATTATTCTGTTTGGCGGCGTATTATTCAATGATGTGCCTTTATCTATTTTGGAGGTTACGCAATGAATCTTGACAGGCTCAGAGAAAAAATGAGCGAAGAGGAATTTGAAAGCGGCAAAGCATTGTATCGCCGCGGTGCCGTGCGTGAGAATCAGCGCGCGGCCTCCTGTCTTACCTATACCGTCGCTGGTGTTCATGGCTATATCAGTCTGTATTCCAACGGCCGTGCCGAATGCCCGTGTGAGCGCTCCCCCTTTTGCCGTCATATTCTGGCCGCACGCATTGACGCCAATACATCCGGCGCCATGCGCGATATGCAGGAAATGCGCGCTCGCGAACGCGCCGGCTCGCTGTTTTCCGTGATGGAGGGCGCGCTGCCCGAGTGTACGCTGGTGCGCCTGGAACCCGAAATCCGCATGACCGGTCTGGATATGCGCCTTGGCCTTCGCATCGGTCAGGACCGTCTTTATGTCATCCGCTCCATTCCGGAGTTTCTCTCCGTGCTGGACAACGGCGGCACGCTTTCTCTGGGCAAGGGCTTCACCTTTTTTGCGGAATGGATGCGCTTTGCCGAGCCGCAGCGCGAGCTGATTGCGCTGCTTCGCCAGCACTGCGCCTCGCTGCAAAGCGCCGGGGTGACCATAGGCGTACAGGATGCCCGGCTGATGCCCGTTCCCGCCCCCGTCGCCGAGCGCGTCTGGCATATTCTTGAGAAAATGCGCTTCCGCGTGCAGACAGAGGATGCCTCGCTGAGCCAGGACGGCATGCTGTTTGATCCGCTGCCGCTGGTTTTTACGCTCAGCGACCGCGCGCGTCCGGGCTCCGGCACGCACAGGCTTTGCATTACCGCCGCCTTTGAAGGCGCCATTCGCCCCCTGACAGCCGACTGCGCTTACGCCATTGTGGACGGTCAGGTGACCTGCGTGCCGCGTATTCAGCGCGCCGTCACGCGCATCTGCGCCAACGACCGCATAAACGGCCGCACCATGTTTTTGTTTGAGCCGGAACAGACGCAAAAGGTCATGAGCGAATTGACGCTGTGGCTGTCCCGCGTGGGCGATCTTCGCTTTGCGCCCGAGCTGGAAGGGCAGCTGGTGCGCTGCCCCTTCCACGCGCGTATTTATCTGGATCGCGACGGTGCAGACGTTACCGCGCGCACGGAGTTTCTCTACGGCGAGCAGGTCATCGACCCCTTCTCTCCGCCGGATGAAACCACCTCCCCGCTGCTGCTGCGCGATGCGCAGCATGAGCAGGAAATCACCGAGCTGCTGGCACGCGCCGGCTTCCGCGTTGCCCGCGGGCGCGTCTATCTGACCGGGCAGGACGATGTCTACCGCTTTGTCACCAGCGGCGCATCGGAGCTGCTCAAGCACGCAGAGGTCTTTTTCAGCAACGATTTTCGCAAATTCACCCCGCGCAGACCGCATTTGACCGGTGTGCTGCGCGGCACCGGCGGCCATCTTCAGCTGTCCGTGACAGACAATGGCGAAGAGATTGAGGAGCTATTGCCCCTGATGCGCGCGCTGCGCAACCGCGCCAGCTATTTTAGGTTTAAGGACGGCTCCTTCATTTCGCTGGAAGACATGGATGACTGGCAGCCGCTTGCCGAGGCTGTATGCGAAGCGAGCGAATACAGCGACAGCCGTGATCTGGGCATGTTCCGCGCCGCCTATCTTGAGGCACTCATCAACAGCCGGAATCTTCCAATCGAGCTGGACGAGGCTGCCCACAGCGCCGCCAGCCTGGAATGCCCCGCTGCCGAGCCGCCCATTGATTGCCTGCGTCCCTATCAGCAGCGCGGCTTTGACTGGCTGTGCGCACTGCATTCCCTGCATATGGGCGGCATTCTGGCCGACGACATGGGGCTTGGCAAAACCATTCAGACCATTGCCGCCATTCTGCACTTTGCGCGCACCGAAAAGGAGCGCAGGCCGTCCATTATCGTTTCTCCCACCTCCCTGACCTACAACTGGCTGAGCGAGCTCAAGCGCTTTGCGCCCGAGCTTGAGGTCATGCTGCTTTCGGGTGCGCAGCCGGCGCGCGCAGAGCAGATCCGTCTGCTTACCACGCCTGATGCGCCCGACGTCCTTGTCACCAGCTATCCGCTGATTCGCCGCGACGCGCCGCTATTGTCCGGCGTCACCTTCCGTTTCGCCATTCTTGATGAGGCTCAGCACATCAAAAACTCCGCCAGTGTCGGCGCGCATGCCGTCAAGCTCCTGTCCGCGCAGACACGCATTGCGCTCACTGGCACGCCCATGGAAAACCATGCCGGTGAATTGTGGAGCATTTTCGATTTCATCCTGCCCGGCTATCTGCCGCGTGCCAGCGCCTTCATGCGCCGCTATGGCGAGGGTGAAAACATTGAGGAGCTGATGCGCCGCATCCGTCCCTTCCTGATGCGCCGTCTCAAAAAGGACGTGCTGACGGAGCTTCCTGACAAGCTGGAAGTGACGCTGATGGCGGAAATGCCTCCTGAGCAGCGCAAGGTATATCAGGCGGGACTTCTGCGCCGCCGCGATTATGTGAGACAGGTGCTTGATACCCGCGGCATGGTGCGCGGCCGCGCAGAGGTGCTCTCCGCCATCACGGAGCTGCGCCAGATCTGCTGCCACCCCGCGCTGTGTCTGCCCGATTACAGCGGCACCTCCGGCAAGCTGGAAATGCTGGTGGATGTGCTGCTGCCCGCTGTTCAGAGCGGCCGCCGCGCACTGGTCTTTTCGCAGTTCACGCGCATGCTGCGTCTCATTGAAACGCGCCTGCAGCAGGAAGGCGTCAAATGTCTGTATCTGGACGGAGACACCCCGGCAGACGAGCGCGTGAAGCTCTGCGACAGCTTTAACGCCGGTCTTGGCAGCGTTTTCCTTCTGTCGCTCAAGGCAGGCGGAACGGGTCTGAACCTCACGGGCGCTGATATGGTGGTTCATTATGATCCCTGGTGGAATCCTGCCGCCGAGGAACAGGCGGTGGACCGTGCGCACCGGATCGGTCAGACCAGAGAGGTCGAAGTGGTGAGGCTTTTGATGCATGATTCCATCGAAGAGCAGGTGGTCAATATGAGCCGCGCCAAGCGCAAGCTCTTTGATATGCTCATCACGCCGGGCGAAAGCATGCCCACGCGGCTGTCCGATGAGGATCTTCTCCGCCTGTTTGACGTATAACCAACCATATATAGACGGTGTTTACAATTATAGGGTTTGACGCGATGTCCGTCTGCGCGTATAATATACAGCGTACACAGGAGGTATTCATGGCCAATTATGACGCCGCTCAAAAGAATAAGCGAAACAGCTGGTATCTGCTGCTTGCGGCAGTGGTCGTGCTGCTGGTGCTCATTGCCTATCTGATTGGTCAGCTGGGCGGAGGCAGCGGCAGCATCTCGGGCAAAAAGCTGCGCTGTATTGCCTCGCAGGATGTGACCGTCTTTGGCGACCGCGTTCTCTATTATGATGGCAGCACGCTCTTTTGCCTTTCTTCCAGCGGAAGCGAGCTGTGGAAGCAGAGTGTCGGCTCCGGTGCCGATTTCCGTGCCAGCGACAAGCAGGTGGTGGTCTGGTCGGGAAATCAGGTGCAGATTCTTGACCGCAACGGCCGCTCCACCTATAACGACCGCATCAGCGACAACGTTCAGTTCGCCGTCGTTGGCAGCAAGTATGTTGCCATCGTTTCAGGCGACAATGTCAGCCCGACGCTCACCATCAAGGATCTGGACGGCTCGCTGGTAGACTCGGAAAGCAACAACTACACCGATCTTGTGATTCTGGACTGCGGCTTTTTCGGCAACGGCGAATACCTGTGGACAACATCGCTGGATGTTTACGGAGCTGTGCCCGAAACAACACTGCACACCTATAAGGTTGGGCAGATGAACACCGGCGATGTGTCGCTGGGCGAGCCCATCACCTATGCCGTCATCTATTCCGGCAACTATCTCAATGTCATCAACACCCGCCAGCTGCGCCAGTACAATTACCGCGGCACGCTGAACAGCACCGGCACCATGCTGGTATACGGCTGGCAGCTGGTCAGCAGCACGGTCACCTCGGGCGATCCCTATCTGCTGTTTGCCCCCGAATTGCAGACGGATGCCGCGGGTACCTTCAGTGAGCTGCGGCTTTTGCACGGCACATCCGACTCCCGCTATTCCCTGCCTGACACCTGTGTGGGCGCCGCCATTCTGGGCAAACGCCTTTATGCGTTCTCGGGCAACAGCCTATATCGCGCCGATCTGAACGAACAGCGCTTCACCGCGCTGCGCCTTCCCGTGAGCGGCACGGTCACCGATTATCTGGGCATCACCAGCGACGGCGTTGCGCTGCTTGCGTGCGGCACCGACGTTTGGGCTGTGTCCCTCCCGTAAGAAGCCATGAGTATCATTGATCTAATCATCCTGCTGATTCTCTTTGTCAGCGTCGCCTTCGGATTTTATCGCGGCTCCATTGCCTCCGTGCTGGGGCTCTCTGCCTGCCTGTTGTCCCTGTTGTGCGCCTTCTGGCTGGGGCCGCGTCTGGCATCCCTTCTGGGCAGCAATCGCGGCGTCACCGAGCTTTTGATCACCTACACCGATGCCGGTTCGCTGGTGGGTGACTACTCTCTGGCCACAACGCAGGTTTCCGGCATGAGCACCGCCGCCATACAGACCGTGCTCAAGAGCGTCTCGCTGCCTGACAGCATCGCCGCCATTCTGGAAAGCAATCTGATGCACGCTGTATTCGCCCCATCGGGCATGACCACGGTGAATGACTATGTTTCCTACACCATCGTTGCCGTGGTGCTGCAGTCCGTGAGCTTTGTCGTGTGTTTCTTTCTCAGCTTTGTGCTGTTCCACATGGTGATCAGTTTGATCGGCCATGTGTTCCCCTATCCCGTGCTGCACCATCTGGACGGACTGGCGGGCGGCGTCTTTGGGCTGCTGCGCGGCGTTCTGGTGCTGTATGTGCTGTTCCTGCTGGTGCCGGTGCTCAACACAGTAATTCCGCTGGATTTGCTTGAGCAGTATCTGGGGCCGGGGAAGCTGAGCGAAATCTTTTCCAGCGCCAGTTTCTTCACCCGGATCGCCACGGGCAGCTAACCCCCTGAATGCAGCACAAAAAGCGGAGCAGGCTTTCTTGCCTGCCCCGTCATACTATCAGCAAAGTAGACACACAGCTGCCGGGATGCAATGAAGGGGCGCAGCCCCTTCATTTTTATTCCGCAGAACCGGCTTTGCCGGTTCGAGGAGCGGGGGTCACCCCGCTTCCTAACAGATTTTCTGGCCGTGAAGCGTAGCATCACAAGAAAATCTGCTGCCCGAAAAAACGAAGAATTCGTTTTTTCGGAGGGCGGCGACATTGTCGACGCCCTAACGGAGCAGGCTTTCCTTGCCTGCCCCGTTTTCTTTGTTTGTCAGGAATGAATCACATGGGCCTTCCCGTTCCGGATGGCATCGCACAGCGCGGCATAATCCTGCGCTCGCTCATCCAGCCCGATATACCCGCGCGCCGTCTCTTCCACATGGTGTGCATCGGAGCCGCCCGTCATGGGCATACCATGTACCTGCGCATAGAGCAGCGCCTTGTCGTTTTCCTCCGGGCGGCTGTTGCCGCCATTGAAAACCTCCACGGCGTCCGCCACGCCCTCGCGCTCCACGCATGGCGTGTGGATATACCACGCCTGACGATAGGGATGCGCACGCACCAGAATGCCTCCGGCGGCGTGCACCGCATCGCGATAGCGCTCGATTTCCCAGTTTTCACACCACGGGTTGTCATAGAGAAACTGCGGGCTCAGTCCCAGCGTCAGATAATCCTCGCCATTGTCGCGGTATGTCAGCTCCCATCCGCAGTACACCTCAATGCCCAGCTGTTGCCCGGCTTTGAGGGCTGCATAATATCCTGCCAGATGCTTCTCCACGCGCTTTTCCCACACCTGCTCATCCCGTGCATGCGACTGCACGTTCATCAGATGATCGCTGACCACAACCCCGGTAAAGCCTTTGCTATGATAGGCAGCCACCATGTCCGCCGCGCTGCTTTTGGCGCAGCGGCTGCTTTCTGCCGTATGCATGTGAAGCTCATAGAAATACATCTTATTTGCCTGCCACCGTCATTTCGCCCACATCCAGCGAGGGGCTGCCATATTCAGAGCCGACAAATTCCAAGTCACTTCCCACAGCACGCACATTTTTCAGCAGGGTGTAGAAGTTGCCCGCCACCGTAATCTGCTCAACCGCGCGGCCCTTTTTCCCGTTTTCAATGGTATAGCCCTTGGACAGGAGCGAGAAATCGCCGCTGATGGGATTTGCACCGGCATGCATGCCGCTCATTTCCGTAATCACCAGGCCTTCGCCCACGTCTGCCATCAGCTCTTCCAGCGATTTCTCACCGGGCTTGAAATAGAAGTTGGAAGGCGCCACGGCGATGGGAGAGGAATAGCCCTGTTTGCTTGCATTGCCGGTGGTGGCAACGCCCGCCTTGCGTGCAGTCTTGAGGTTGTGCAGCAGCGTGGTCAGTTTGCCGTTTTCAATCACGGCCTTGACCTTTGTCGCCACGCCCTCGCTGTCAAAGGCAGCAGAGGCAAGCCCGCCCGGCATATGCGGATCATCCATCAGCGTCACGCATTCCGCAGCGATCATTTCTCCTTCATGGCCTGCCAGCAAAGACATCCCCTGCTGCGCCGCATCCGCGGAAAACACATTGGTGAAGGTCTGCAGAAGATCCGGCATGCAGCGGCGGTCAATAATCACACGATACGTTCCGCTGGGCACAGGCGCGGCATTGAGATAGAACAATGCTTCTTCCACCGCGTCGCCTGCAAGCTTTTCGGCGCTGATTTTCGCGAAATCGCGTTCACAGGCCAAACCCGTGCCGGTCGCCACGCGCTCGCCTTCCTTAGCCACCACGGTGATATAGGCCAGAGCCATGTTGTCATGCTGCGTCAGATCCAGACCAAAGGTGTTCACCAGACGGCATGAAGAGGAATTTGAGCTGAACATATTGTGCGCAACCGCGGCGATTCGGCTGTCGCCCGTGCTCATTGCCGCCTTTTCGGTATCCAGCAGGAGCTTGAGCTTTGCCTCCTCCGACACCGCATCCAGCGCAGGCGCATAGTTGTCAATCTGCGGGTAGGTGCTGTCGCCCCTGTAGATTTCCTGCACAGCATCGTCTTCCACCAGCTCTGCGCTTTCCATCACACCGTTCACCAGCATGGCGATTGCATCTTCATCATAGGCCTCGGTGGAGGCGTAGCCCATTTTGCCATGATACAGACCGCGCAGCGAAAGCCCGCTGCGGGCGCTGACCGAATAGCTGTTCACCTCGCCGTTCTGCGACATGGCGCGGAAGCTGTCGTGCGCGGACGTATACACCTCCGACGCTTCCTCGCCGGCGTCCAGCGAAGCCTTCAGCAGTGTTTTTATGATAAGTTCCTTTTCCATATTCCTG
>CAMGDO010000002.1 GCA_946042585.1 uncultured Clostridia bacterium | reverse complement strand
TGGAAAAATCCTCCGCGTCCGGGGCATATACCGGAATCGCTATCATTTACAGGTACCTCCATCGCGGCAGAATCTCCACTGATGTCACACTGCCGCCCGATTCAGCCAGCCAGCTCACCGCGTTCGTGCCCGGCTGAATCTGAAACGGCGTGCCCGAAACATGATCGTTGGCCAGCAGTGCGCCGTCATAGGTCAGCGCGTCCATCAGTTCGCTGTCCACGATGATCCCGCCGCCCGTCACGCCCGAAAAAAACAGCGTCTCCATGCCGATGGATACGCTGAAATCGCCGCTGCCCGTGATCTTCACCCGGGGCAGGGAGGGCGCGGTGCCGGGATTCTTGAAGCTTTGCCCGCTGGACGATATCGTAAATGCCTCCGCCTCCGGCACCATCCGCCGAAACGGCTGACAGGTGAAGGTCGCTGAAAATTCCATCAGCGGATCGATGTCCGGGCTCACCTGCACAAACTCTGTGCTCTTCGCCGCGCGCGCATCGTAGGCTCGATCCTCCGCCCAGGAAAAGCGCAGCCGCCCGGAGCCGGTCAGCCATGCGCATACGCTGTCCAGTTTGGAAAGTCGGCAGCGCAATTTCTGCTTCAGGCTGAACGGATCGTATGCGCCGTCCGTCAGCCAGATATCGCCGCTTCGGCCCGCCGCAGTTTGCGCAGCGCCGCGCCATTCCGGGCGAATGTGCCTTGCGCCGGATATCAGCGAAACACCCATATCCCTTGAATCTGTGCCGTTGAATTCCATCCATCCGCCGCTCTGTCGCGCCATTGTCCATCACCTTCCATAACCCAGCGCAATTCTTCTGTCCATGCCGTTTCGCGCAAGCGCGTTGTCCCTGGCCTGCACTTCGGCGACCTTCTTTCCATTCTGCACCAGTACCACCGGCCAATGGCTCATCGCTTCGGCCAGCCGCTCATAATCGATCTGCATGCCGGGCGCATGTGCGGGCGCGGCATTGTATTCACGCCCATAGGCTGCGCCGGCAGGAGGATCGATGGCGAGCGCGTCGGCCATGGATGCGTCGATCCTGGGCTGAATGTCTTCGATGCCGCGGATAAATCCGAGCCCGAAGAATTCGCCGAATTCCTCCGTTACCTTCGAAGGCGATGCGATCTGCAGCTTTTGCTTTGCCGCCTGAATGGCGGAAACCGCCATGCTGGTCGCGGCCGCAATCACCCTGGATTTTCCGGCTAGGATACCACGCGCAAATCCCGCATCGAAATGCACGCCCATTGCATAGGCGCTTCCAAGGTTTGCCTGAATCGCGGAAACGGCATCCTGCGCGATCACGGCCCCCGCATCTTCAAGGCTGGAAGTTTCCTTCATTCCTTCGCCGATGCCGGCCGTCAAATCCGTGCCGATGGGCATGGTCAGCGTGGAGGGCGAATGGGTCTCCAGCGCAGTTCGCAGCGCTGTTTCCAGCGCGGATGCAACGGTGGAAGCGTCCACGCTCCAGCCGTATCCCTGCATGCCTTCTGCGATGCCCGCCATCATATCTCCGCCGATATCGCTGGCGCCGATCTCATCCATTACTGTTTCCAGATTTTCAACAAAGCTGATCAGCCCCGCCGCATCTTCTTCGCTCAGCGCGCCTTCGCTCAGCAGCTGCATGCCGTTTACGACGTAGGAAACAGCGGCGCTGAAACTGTCGCTGTCTTCCGAAAAATCAAGAATCGCCTGTCCTGCGCTCGATAGCGTCTGCTGTGCGGCAGAAACCTCGTCGGATGCGAGCATATATCCCTGAATATCGGCATACATGTCGATCCCCTGAAGTTTGCTCTGCGCCTCCTGAAGCCGCCCGGCCGCTTCCACATATTGGTTCACTGCACGCGCGAAATCCCCTGAAAACAGGCCGCCGGAGGTGCCCACATTGATGGTCGACGACGTCTGGGCATATTCAAGCGCGGCGTTCATGGAGTTTGAAATTTTCCCCGTTTCAAACCCGTATTTCACCGCAGCGGTCACTTCAATCTCCGGTTTCTCGATGTTTTCCGATTCAACGAGCTTTACAACCGTGCCTTCAAGATTTTCAAGCGCCGCGATCTCAACCGTAACATCGCGGCCATCGTCCGTGATATAGGTGACATAACCGGTCAGATCGTCATAGAGCACGTTGGACATGTCCAGCGTTTGCCCGTCCGAGGTCACGGCAGTTACCTTGCCCGTGATCGGATCCAGCAGCACCTCCGATACATCCAGCGATATGCCGTCCGATGTCACGGCGGTCACCCTGCCCGTAAGCTCGTCTATGCTCAGATCGGATATCTTCGTTTCAATCGGCGCGATATCAATATCCGGAATGATATCCGCATGCTCGCCCGCCGCCCATGCGTCGTATATGCTGTCCAGCATTTCCGTGTTCAGCGCTGCGTTGACCTCCAGCACCTCTGCATCCAGATTTTCGCCGAACATGGCCTCCAGCGATGAAAACAGGGTATTGTTCCCCTGAAATACGGGCGTTGAAAGCGCGGATTTCAATTCCGAGATATAGGAAAGCGTATCCGTGAGCGATGAATCCAGCTCCGTGCCGGACTGCTGCGCCGCTGCCTGCATGGCGGTCAGTGCGGCCGTCATTTCAACCACGTCGGTTTCATCCAGCGCCGCAAGCGAATCCGCAAAAGCCGTCATGTTTTCATTGCTGGGGTTTTGCGCCGCAGCGTACATCGCCTCAACGGCTTGAGCGAGCTGCTCCGTCGTCTGCGCATATTCGCCGTTTGCATCAAAAACGCCGGTCTGAGCTGCGACATTTGAAAGCGCTTCCCCGTAGGCATTCACGCCCGCCGTCGCCTGTTCGTTATACCAGGTCTGCAACTGATTGAGCGCCTGCTGCTTTTCCGCGCCGTCCTCCATCAGGCCGATCACCCTGTACTGCGCGTCATACTCGGCGTTCAGCGCGTCGTTGTACGCCTGTATGCCCTGCGCGGCCGAAGCATATGCATCCGCCCAAACGTCCGTGCCCGACGCGCCTCTCGACAGGGCCGCCTCCGCGCCCTGTACGATCTCCTCGAACCCGCCGGTTCCGTCCTCCACCAGATGATATTTGATCTCCAGCGCCCCGCGCTCATCCACGAGGCCCTGCAGCATTGCGATCTCATCTTCGGTCAGAAAGCCGTTCTGCCGCTTCTTCAGCAGCGCTTCCACCTGCGCGTCGATCTCATCCAGCCGCGCCAGATCCGCATCCATGTCCCCGAAAATACCGACCTCGCCTACGCCCGCCATTTCAGCGCGCGTCTGCAGATCCTCAATGCCGGACTTCAGCGTTTCCGTGCCGGAAGTAAAGCCGGAAACCATCTGCTTTACAATGTCATCCGTTTCGAGCTTGCCGTCCGTCCAAACCTTGACCAGCTCATCCAGCCATTCTTTTGAATTGGTAACGGCGGGTGCAAAATCATCCGCCGACAGCCCGTACGCCCCCAATCCGGCGGATTCCTCGAATCGGGTGGTGACATTGGTTTCCTGCCATTCGTTCGCGACTGTATTCAGGTTTTCCAGCGCTTCCCGCGCTGCAGCTGCGCCAGATGCGTAGTCGTACCATTTGTATGCACCGTATCCAATCGCCGATGTGAGCGCCAGAACGCCGACCGTGGTAGGCGACAGCGCGCCGATCATGCTGGTAAGTCCGCGCTGAAAGGCGGTCAGGCCAACGCCCGCCAGGCCTGTGGCGTTTTTGAACACGCCAAGCTGCCCCACGGAGCTGGATACGGCGGATCCTAGGCCCTGGAGCCCTTTTTCAGACACGGCGTTCAGAATATCCTCGAACGCCTCGGAAGAGAGCGACGCCTGGTCAATCCCACCAGTATAATCCTCCAACGATACGTCGTCCAGACTGCGCCCGAGGTCGGCGATCTTTTCGTTGAAGCGCGAGATATCGGATTCTGCGCTTTTGATCTGGATATCGTATTTCTTTACCGCGTCCTCTGCCTTTTTAAGCGCGAGATAGGCCTTGCTGTTCGCGTTGCTCTGCTTATCCACGGCCTTCTCCAGACGCTCTGCCTCATTGGCGGCCTCCTGGTAGGACTTGGCGGCATTCTGTGCAGTGCGGCTGTTTTCGCCGAAGCGCTCCGCTGCGCTTTCGTAGGCATTCCCAAGCTCAGCTGCGCGAATGGCGGCGGATTCCTCCTGCTCCTGCAGCGCCTTCAGCGCATCCACGCCGTCCATCCATTCGATCAGCAGCCTGTCTGCCTGTGCAGACGCCGTATCCATGCTGATTTTCAGGCTTTCCAGATGCGCCTTCGCCTTTTCGAGCCCTACGCCCGCCTTGTCCATGGCGTTTGCAATCTTTGACGCATCAATTCCGAGCTGCGCCGCCGAAGCCTTGAATTTGTCGATGTTCAGCGATGCTTCCGCATAAATCGATCCGACGCTCGTGCCGGGCATATGTTTCACCTCACTGTCCGCGCGGCTTGCTCAGGCCGGTCAGCGCATCCCATGCGCTCGCCTCCGCCGCCGCGTTGTTGATTCCTTCCCTTTGGGCGATTCGGTCGTAGTTCAGATAGCACAGGCTTCTTGGGGACAGCCCCGAATAAAGCACGCAGAACTTCCGCCATGACATATCCGAATGGATCAGATCAATCCCGTATTCGCGCTGAAAATCAGCCTCAATATATCGCCACAGGCTGATCGGGCTTACGGTGATTTTTTTTTAGCGCCCGCCTGCGTCTGTTCCACCTTGATATCGTCCTCCGTCCTGAAAACAGGCTCGGAAGGCTTTTCGGGCGCATCCGCGCGCAGCCACGTATAGGCGATCAGCTCCCATACATAGGAATACCGGAATTCAGGATGGCTCACGATGAATTCAAAATCATCGCGGCTGAACATCTGCTGAAGCAACTTCATGTTTTCCTCGCCGCTGATCTGAATCTTTCCGCTGAGCATCTCCTGAATTTTCAATACATAGACCCACGGAAGCTCTACGGGCACTTCGCAGTCGCGCCCGAAAACGCGAACCGTCATCGTCCTGTCCTCGCGCTCTGCGAGAAACCTGTCAAAATCCACATGCCGCTTTGCCATATTGATTGCTCCTCCTCAAATCTATACAAAAAAACCACCTCACGGCTGTGAAGCGGTTCTTTTCATTCCTCAGTCAAAGCGCGCCCGAGGTGCGCCGGATCGTCAATCCTCAAAGATTCTTCCGCAGTGCCAGCATTTCGTTCTGCCGGCGTCCTGCTGCGTTTTGCATTCCGAGCATGTGCACTGCGCCTTTCCGCGAACAGTTCCCTCAATGGGAATCCTGTGCGCAGCGCTCTTGGATTCACGTTCAAGCGCATCCATCGCCGCCAGCGCCTTGTTCTTCAGCGGCTTCGCATCTGGCGCGGGCATGTCTGCACCATTCACGCCGCTCTGGTTCTGCCCACGCATCTCCAGCGCGGAGGCAAGCGCTTCAGCGCGCGCGCGGTCGGCCTTTGCGCGCATTTCCTCCGATACGGGCCGACCGGCGTAATAGATGAGCGCCATCACCCCAAAGACCAATCCGCACCAGAAAGCCGGTGTGGAAGAATGCCCCTTCTCATTCGCAAGATCGCTGCACATGCAGCCGCACGCAATCACGGACACAACATATGCGATCACAACCAACCAAACGTACATTGCGAACCCTCCATCTGTGTGATGGATTTATCATATCACGCATAAGGTGGCCTGTCAACCGCAATAGTACACGCGGAAGTTTGCCGCATACATCTGGGTCGCGTTGTTTTCCAGCCCGGCAAATTCAAATCCTGACTCCGTTTCAACGCGGCTGATGTAGTCCCCGTCCGCAGTAAACAGCAGATCCCGCCGCTCATCCAGCAGCCGCATGATCTCCACGGCCTTTTCCAGCGGCCATGCGCCGTCCGCGTCCGACCGGATCACGATCTGCACCCGCGCGCCGTCCTGATCTCCCGGCGCGCGCAGATCTCTGGCATACACGCAGATGGCCTTCACCGGAGCCGCGGGCAGGTAACCGAAGAACACCGCGCCGGATGCCGCTCCCTCAAACGGGAGCGCCAGCTTTGCGGCCAGATACCGCGCCATCTGTTCAATGATCGTCATAATTTTCCTCCGCGATCAAGTCATTGGGCGCAGGGGAATCCCCCGCGCCCTGAGAAATTCAGCTGGCCGAGGATACCGTGATGGTCAGCTCCGCAGTCTTGCTATTATTCATGGTCTTCACGGTCAGCTTCGTGCTGCCGGCGCTCACGCCGCGGATGGAGATGTTCGCACCGTCGATGGCGTTCAGCGCCGCGATGGATTCATCGCCGATGGAATAGCTGTAGCGCTGGTTGGAGGCGTTCTCCGGCGTAAACGCCACAGTGACCTCCTTCGTAGCGCCCACATTCACGGCCACAGACGTGGTCGTCGAGCTGCCGCTGCTCTCCTTGAATGCGACGGCCGTAAGCTGCACATAGGGCATCTCCTCGGGCTGGCCGACGCCCTCCCAGTCCCAGCTGATCTCCTCGCCGTCCTCGTCGGCAGAAATGGATTCCTTGGTGATCACGCAGTCGTACTTCACCGCGCGGCCGATGGCGTCCGCAACGATCAGCGTCTGATCGTTGTCGCAGCCGCCGGAATTGTAGGCGGCCTTGTGCATCAGCGCCTGGCCGGGGTCGCGGGTTCCGGTGGCGCGATCCACGATCGGTCGGCCGCCCAGCGAACCGGACACGCTGCGGCCCTTGATGAACATCTCCGCCCAAACCGCTTCGCCGGTCTTGCCGTCGTCGGTGTCCGCGTCCACGTCCACGCTCATGGTGTTCAGACCCTTCACCTGAACCTCGTCGTCGGTCACCTTGTTTTCGATCTTCACAGAATAGTCCCGAATATTGAACGGGCATCCGGATTTTCTCGCCATAAAATTCCCTCCTTAATCGGCGCGCTCCTGCGCGCCATCGCTTCTCAGTTTCTCGATGTATCCGCCCGCGAGAATCGCGCGGATCTTCTGGGTGAGCACCTGCCGGAAGAACAGATCCGAGCAACCGGCATAGCGCTCAAGCTCCCCGATCGATTCCAGCGCGGAGGCAAGCTCAAGCCTGTCCTGCTGCGTCATTCCTCACAGCTCCTTTCCAAGGTGCTTCTGAAAGATGGATTGCATCGCCTGCTGTGTGGCGGGGCTTTCCATCACGGACTGAAGGTATTTCGCCTGCCTGCCGTTCGGATGCCTGAGGCCGGTGTTCTCATGCTGATATCTGGCGTACACAATCGCATATTCAATCGTCGCGCTGACAGGGCCGGACGAACGAACCCGTGCGGACTCGGTCAGCGGCCCTTCCCGATAGGGCGCGATGGCCGTAGACCGCTGTCGGATGTATTCGCCGCATTCCATCACGGCATGCTCTGCAGCGCGCTGCGCACGGCCGCCCAAACCTTCCACATCAAAATCGATGCTGTAGGTAAATGCGCCCAGATTCTTCGTATAGTTCTTCACGCGTCATCCACCGCCTTGCAAAAGATCTCAAGGTGGTGCGTGCGCCCGAAGGCGCGCATCTCATTCACCTGCACGGCGATGTACGTCCGCGCGTTCACCCGAATCCGATCCCCGGGCGCGCAGGCCGCACCGGAGATAAAAATGCGCGTGTCCGCGATCTGCTCGACGGAATTCCCGCTGAACCGATACGCACGGGCGGGCTCCACGCGGCAGACGCACGGCGCGCCAACGGCTTCCCACTGCGGCGCGCCGTTCTGTCTGCCCGACTGTTTGAAGATCATGGCGGAATCCGTCAATCCAAGCATGTCAGAGCCTCCTCGCCACGGGCATCGCATGGCGCAGTAGTCCGGCGTTCTGAAGAATGGCGCGCGCATAGGGCGAAATCGAAAACTGATCGAATTCTCCGGATTGCGCGTGCACATAGTTCACCGAAAAGTTTCCGGCGCTGTATCCCGAAACGCCCATCGGAACCTGAGCGTCGCTTTCTGCGGCGCTCTCATATTCCGCCTGCGCCTCCACAGCCTGCTCAAACGCGTCGTTCTCCGCAGCGGTCTGCGGCGCGTTGGGCGCGATGTACGCTCTCAGCCGCGCCTCAACGCTTTCATAGTCCGCAGCCATGGTATCAGCCCATCGCGCGAACCGCCAGCTCGGGATAGATCGTCTTGTAGCCGTACAGCACGTCCATAGAGTAGGTGCTGCGCTTGTACTTCTGATCGTAGCCCTTGGTCACGCGCAGGGAAATGCCGTTGTAGCTGGTCACATAGCTCATCACGCCCTGGCCGTCCGGGTTCATCAGCGGGCGGGTCACGTAGGCGAAGGCCATGGGCAGGAAGGCCAGATTCGCCGTGTGGCTGGCCGCGATGGTCACAGTGGTGCTGGAGGTCAGCGCGGGCAGGGCGGGATAGACCTTCACGCCGGAAATGGCGTTCGCGCTCGCCTCGGCGGAATCCTCGGTCACCACGTAGGTCTTGCCCTTGATGGTCAGAATGTCGCCCTTCAGCAGCTTGCCGGTCAGCGTGGTGGCGGTCAGGTTCAGCGAGGTATCGCCCTCGGAAACGCTGCCGCTTACCTTCACGGCGCTGGAGCCGGTAATTCCGGATTCGTGGTGCGCCACGCCCTGGGCCATGTAGTTCTCAAAGCCCATCAGCCGGCCAATGCTGCCCTCGCGCAGCGCCTGAGTGCTGCCGGACTTCTCCGCGTTCACCACGGCGGGAATCTGGGTAAACGCCGCGTCCGCCTCAGGATCCCACACGGCGACGCGCCCGGAAACGGGGGCCTTGTTGATATTCAGCTGCTTGCGCGCGTTGGCCAGAATGCTCAGATCGGTGGGCGTGGTGCCCGCAGTGCCCACGGCGTAGGGCACGTCCTTGTAGAGCGCCAGACCGTCGGCGTTGATCTTCTCCGCCAGCGCCACGGCGGCGGGCTCGATGAACACGCGGTTCAGATCGTCGATGTTCACAGCCGTCTCGATCGCGCTGGCCTTCGCGTCAACGGTGGCCAGTTTGTCCAGCTTCACGTCCACGCTGTCCTCGGTCATGTCCTGGTAGTTCACGCCCGTATCCTGGTTGAACTCCTCCGCGGTCAGAATCGTGGGCTTGCGCACCTGAATGGTGTCGCCCAGGTTCTTGAAGTCCGCGCTGAAGTTGCGGTAGACCAGGTTGGGGAAGACCAGATTCTCGATCAGCCGGGGCAGCGCCTCGCGTGCGATCAGCTTCAGAGTAATGAAAGTGTTTGCCATGGTTTTTCAGCCTCCTTGGGTTTTATTTTTTGTATCGAGCGGCGTAGTAGTCCGCGTCGCTCATGGAGTCATAGTCGGGCGCTTTGCCGGCGGCCTGCAGCTGCACGCCGCTCTGCTTCAGCCGCTCCTCCACGCCCTGCTGCACCGCGTCGCGGAACACGCGCTCCACGGCGTCAATGCTCGCGCTGCAGGCGTCCGCGCCGGAATAGTCCAGCATCTGCTCCAGCGCCCGGGGCAGGCCCCGCTGCGCCAGCGTGTCGATGGCCTCTGCCCGCAGCTCGCGGCGGGTGATCTCCGCCTCCCGGCGCGCCAGATCGCTCTCGCGCTGCTGCGCAGCCTGCTCTGCGCGCTGCCGCTCGTGCTCCGCGCGCTGCTGCTCCGTCATCTGGGCCAGCCGCTCGGCCTCCGTGCGGGCCTCTTCCCGGGCCTGTTCCACGCGCCGGTCCGCCTCGCGCTGAAAGCGCGCAAAGCGCTGGTTGATGATCCTGTCCACATCCGCCTGCGTGTAGGTGTGCTCGCTCTCGCGCGCCACCTCCTGCTGGGCGGGCTGCGCCTCCTGCGCGGCCTGTGCGCCCGTATCGCCGCTGTTCGAGGGTTCGCCTCCGGCCGCCTGCTGCGCCTCGCCCTCCGCGAAAAGCTGGAGGTCAAAGATGGGTTCCCTGTGCTTGTATCTGCTCATGTTGGTCTCTCCTCATCCGTTTAACGCCCGTCGGCATACTCCGCCTGGATCAGCCCCCAGACGTCCGGGCATGCAAAAGCCGCGCCCGAACCGAGCGCGGCGGATTGCCGGTATTTCAAGTTTGCTGGAAACCCAGCTTCGCGGGCATAAGCTTCTTCGCCGCATCGGACAGCAGAACGCGCCCGCCCTCGCGATCGTAGCGGCGCGGCAGATTCACGTCATCTCCGATGTGCTCGCGAATGCGCTTCTGCCACAGCTGCACGTGCGCCTGGGCGATGCGCTCATCCTGTGGCGAAGCGGCTGCGGCCTGCCGCCGCTTCCAGCGCCGCACCTCGCGCTCCATCATGCGCTGCCGCTGCCTGCGGGCGTAGAGATCTGCATTGTCCGCCTCTTCGTAGCCCTCCGGCACGCCCAGCCACGGCTCCGAATATCCCTCGAGATAGACCTGCAGCACGTGCCCGCAGTTGGGGTGGAACAGCCCGTCCGCCATCGCGTCGTCCAGGCTCGGATGCCCGCCCGTGCCGCGCAGCGAAAGGATCACGCCCTGCCACTTCGCGCACTTTGGGCAGCATCCCATGTGCTTGTTCACAAAGCACAGATCCATGCCCCAGCGCTGCATGCTGCTGACGGTCGCCGCCAGCGCCGCGCGCTGAATGCCCGTGCGCATGGCCATGTCCGCATATTCCGGAAGTCCCCACCTGCGCCCCGCGCGATCCGTGAACCCGGTTACGCCACGATCCGCAAATGCGTCCAGCGCGTCCTTCGATGCCTTGCGCAGGGTGTCCCATTCCGCCTCGCGGGTGTCGCGGGCCGCATCAATGATCTGCTGGTATACGTCGTCCGCATCCCGGCGCATGTGGCGGATTCCGGATTGAATCGATGCGTCCACCTCATACTGCACCTTTGCGATGGCCTCCCGCGCCTCCGCCTGCTCCGCAGCCGCATCGGTCCCGGCGTAGGCCTCTGCCTCAGCGCGCGCCCAATCCTCCGCCGCCGCCAGATCCATGTCCAGCGCGGCAGATGCCTCTTCGTCCAGCCGCTGCATCTCATCGGCAAAGGCTTCGATCTCATTCGCCACGGATTCGTAGGCGTCCGCGAGAACATCCTGCGCAATGCGCATCGCTTCGGCGCGGATCTCCTGCGCCAGCGCGTCAATCCTCTTCTCAAAGCTCGATGAATCGTAAACGGCCATCGGCCCGGGCAGCTCGATCACGCGCGCGGCCTCTTCGCGCAGCACGCTGATCACCTTCAGCTCGCCGTCCTCAAAGGCCAGCCGCATCCGCATGCCGCCGTCAATGGCCCTCCGGGCCGTCGTCTTACGCGCCATCGCCCATCATCCGATCCTGCTGTTCAAGCTGCGGCATCGTGTCGCCGGGAATGATGTTCCCGAACTGACCCAGCGGATCGCCGCTCTCCACCCGGATCCGCTCCGCGTCCGCGTCGATCTGATCGTCCGTCCAGCCCTCGCCCCGGTGCAGAATCGCCACGCGCTCTCGCACGCTGGCCGCGTCCGCCGCCTTGGCGTACTGGGCAATCTGCGCCTGCTCCAGCGTGTTGGCCGGCATGGAGCGGGAAAGGGTGATGTTCACGCCCGACACGTCCATCGCGGGGAATCCCTTCACCGCCATAAACCCGGCGTACAGCCTGAGGCGGCCGCGCAGACCCTCGATGAACCAGCGCTCCTTGATGCGGATCAGCTGATCCAGCCCCCACAGCTTGTAGCGCATCGCCACGCCCGAGGCGTTGGCCGCAAACTCCCTGTCCGTCAGATCGGGCACCATGCTCAGCTTGTGGATGTCCGCCTCCAGCGCCTGCCGCTGCACCTCCACGTTGGCTTCGTCCAGCGCGGAGGAAAGGTATTCCACGCTGGCGTCGCTGTCCGGCAGCGCCAGCAGCTTGTCCTCGCGCAGCTGCTGCCCGGGGGTGCGGCCCTGATCGTCCTTCTCCAGCACGCATCCGGTCATCACGATCAGCTTGTCCACATATTGCTCCTTGTCGTTCACGCGGTCGGATTCCAGTTTGTCGTAGGCGTCGATCAGCGGAATCACCCACTCGAAGTCGCCGCGCTCATCCTCATCGTTCCAGTATTCCACCAGCGGCACGCCGCCGAAGTAGTGGCTCTCGCGCTTCACCTCGGAAAACTCCGCCACCGTCATATCCCTGGCGTAGTATTCGGCGATCAGCCGGTCAGTCATCACCCACACCCGAAACCCGTCCGCGCCGCCGGTCTCCTTCAGCTTCGGTGCGATGTACACGCCGAACAGCGGCGACATGTCGTAGGTGTCCTCATATACCACAAACGCATCTGCAGGGGAGAGCGCCGTCGCGTGGGGCGATGCGTCCGCGTCCACGTGCACGTACTCAATGCCCCGACCGTAGACCGCCGCGTTGTGCGCGTTCTCCATGTCCACCGAATCCATGCTGCTGCGGGCGTACAGATCCACAATCGCGTCCAGCGTCTCCGATGGCGCGCCGTCGCCCACCGTGTAGGCCGCAGGCTGGCCGATCAGGTAACCGGCCGTCACGGCAGCGATGTACCGCCCGAAGGGGTGGGCGATGCGGTTGTTCGGCAGCCCGCTGGCGCGCCTGCGCTGCAGAATGTCATTGTCGCCCTCGTAGTATTTCCGCAGTTTCTCCAGCCGGGGCAGCTGCCCCAGATGCTCCTTCAGCGCGCTCTGCAGCATCTTCTGCGATGGCAGGCCGTCCGGCTCGAGATAGCCCCTCGATCTCTGAATCATGTTCTGCTGTAAACCTCCTAAAAGTCCCTGCGCGTCTCCGCCCTGCGCCGCGAAATCTCCGCTTCCAGTGCGTAGCGCGCGCTGTCGATGCAGTTATGCACAATCAGGCCGCCGTTTACCGCGAAATTGTGGTACCGCTCAACCTCCATGTTGTAGACCGGCTCAGGCGCCGCCCGCCGAACGGACTTCACCCGCGCGAAGCGCCCAGCGCATGAGTGAGGCGCATCGGCGCGAACAGCATCTTGTGCCGCTGTACTTGTTGACATTGAATTTCCCTCCGCAAACAAAGCAGATTCTCGTCTCATCGTCTACCCCGGATGCCCGGCGAAACGCGCTCTTGCAGGCGTTCGAACAGAACTTCACAGCGCCGTTATCCTGCGCCTCAAACGTCCGCCCGCAATATGCGCATTCGAATGTGCCGGTTCTGTGCATAGCGCTCTTCATGCGCTCGTAGTGCTCCCTGTGCCACTCGCGGCCCTCGTCGCTGTGATGCCATTCGCGCGCCTTGTCCTGTACATTGCTGATGAAGTTCATCTTGCGGGTTTCGCGCTCTTCTTCGGTAATGCAGCGTCCGTGCAGCCGAAGATGATCCTCCGCAGAGAGCGCAACAAGATTCTCAGGCTCGTTGTTCGATTTGTCGAAATCCACATGGTGCACATGGAACCCCTCAGGAATCGGCCCGTTTTCCCCCTCGTATACCGCGCGGTGCAGTCTCAGCGAAAGGGTCGAGTTCAAATAATACCCGGTCGTATCGTCCCGCACAAAAACAAGCCCGCCATAAATGGCGCGCTTTCCATCCTCGATATATTCAACAACCATCTGCAGCCTCCACGATATCATCCCCGGCTGTCAGCGCACCGGCGGGAACCCACCCGCGCCGCGTCAGTACCGGGTGCTCAGCGCTGGCGCGCAGCAATCTGCCGTCCGCCAGTTCAATCTCGAAAATCTCTTCAACGCCCGTCATGCGCACATCAAAAAAGCGCGCCCTCGCGGCACGCTTCGCCTCTTCGTCATAGCAGACCACAACCCCGGTCTTTCCCACCAGCGAATCAATCCTGAAATCGCCTTCCGAGGTGTGCACAATGGTATCTCCCGCCAGACAATGGTTGTCCCGATCCGGGTACTCGCACAGGAAATTCCCGCTCCGATCACGGTCGAATTCGTACTTGGAAAACTCCCGGGCAATGTTGGGCGTGCGCTCCGGGTCGATCACGATCGCGCCCAGATCCTGCAGCCAGCGCATTCCGTGGTGCACGCTTCCGGGCCCCTTCTTCACGCCGATGGCGTTGATCCCGCGCGCCCGCAGCTCCGCAATCGCGCGCGGCTCGGCGCTGTCGCACCGCACCGGCTCCTGCCCGGCCTGCGCGCCCACCTTCTCCGCCAGCACGTCCAGCGGCGTGCGCGCGCCGTAATATTCGCCCAGCGCGTACAGCATGCGCGTCCTGCGGCTGTAGCCCCAGCGGGTGAAGCTGTCCGGATCCACCGCAAAGCCGAAGTCCAGACCGTTGTAAAAGCGCTCCAGCCCGTCCACGTCCGCCTGTTCAATGGGCCGCAGCTCCAGATTGTCGAACACCTGCCCGCCGCTGCCGGTCACCTCGCCCATGTATTCGTTGCGATAGGCCCGCTCATTGGCGGTTCTCAGCGCCTCCGCCTCGGCGATGAACTCATCGCCCAGCCATTCCGGAGGCACGTCCAGATAGGTGCTGTGGTGCTTCAGCCTGCGCTTCGCGGGGTTCAGCGCCTCCACGTTCACCCAGCTCTGGGCGCTGCGGGGCGGGTTGTAGCTGTAGAGCGTGCACGCCCGATCCACGCCGCGCAGCACGCTCTGCTTGATCGACCGCACGTCCTCCATGCCACGGAACTCCGCCAGCTCCTCGTACCACAGATACTTGAAATAGCCGCGGGAGAGCTTGATGGACTTCGACTTCATGGGATCGTCCGCGCCCCGGAACAGCACCCGCTGGCCCGTGGGCCGGTAGATCAGCTCGAAGGGGGAGACCCTCGCCGTGAACCAAGGCGCGAGCTCCAGCCGGTCGATGGCCCACAGCATCTGGCTGTATACGCTGTCCTTGATCGTGTTGCCCACCCGGCGGTAGATGATCGCGTTGGCGTCCGGGTCGGCCAGCAGCCCCCGCACGATTACCAGCGAAATGAAGCTGGACTTCGTCGAGCCGCGCCCGCCGTCCAGCCAGTATTCCGCGTGGCGCTCTGCCTTGATGTCGTCGTAGAGATCCCAGAATGCGGGCGACATGGACTCGTAGATGTTGATCTCGCTCATTCGGGCCTCCGATCGATGATCTGCGGCACATCCGCAACCTCTGCACCGTTTATTTTCTGCATTTCCAATTGCAAGCGCTCACGCTCGATTTTGAGCTTTTCGCGCTGCAGCTTCCTATCTTCAGATGCGATCATGCTCTTTGCATCGTTGCCAGAAATCTCCAAAAGCAACTGCGCAGCCTGGAGCGCAACACGCTCGTTCTTGCCAAGCACCAACGCACCTATGCGTGCCAATATAAGCGTTTGCAACGTTGGATCTTCAGCGTCCATACCCATACGTTTTAACTGCTTGATTGTAGCATCAGTAACTTCCGGCATCATACCAAGCATGCGTTGGCATTCTTTGCGCATCGATAGTTTGCGCGCGTGATTGATCCCACCCTTGCGCTGCGCATTTTTCGTCACCAGATCGTCTGCATCTGCCGTAAACCTTCGCCCTTTTTTCAGATTTTCAAGGCTCTTTGCACTCGGCACTCACCTCACCACCACTTGATTTTGCCACGTTATTCATGGCATGGCATTTATCGTAAAAATTGAGTTCTCTCTTCATGCGCACAATGTGCTTTGCAAGATCGATCGCATGTGGGATCCCAGCATGTTTCAACTCATCACATGCAGCTTCGATCTCATATACAAACTGTTGGCGGCTATTCATTTATAATCACCGCCTTTTGCCCAGTGATTTGTTCCCAACGATTTATAATCACGTCCACATACTTTGGATCGTATTCCATAACATAGCCTCGTCTGCCATTTATCTCACATGCAATGATAGTCGTTCCACTTCCACCAAACAAATCAAGAACAGCATCACCTGGAACCGTATTGTTCTTTATTTGATAATCAAACAGATCAACAGGTTTCATCGTTGGGTGAAGATTGTTCTTTGTTGGTCGATCAAACTCCAAAACTGTCGTCTGTTTCCGATCACTTACCCATTTATGTGCAGCTCCATCTTTCCACCCATATAAACATGGTTCGTGTTTCCACTGGTAATCCTGTCTCCCCATAACCATGCTGTTTTTTACCCATATGAGCACTTGCCGCACTTTCCAATTCGCCATTTGGCATGCGGTTCTAAATATGCCAGATTTTGAATCCGCATGCCAAATATAAAAAACTGCGCCAGGTTTCATAACCGAATCAGCAGCAATAAACGCGTCCGAAAGAAATGACCTCAGATCTCCATCATCGAGATCATCATTCGCAATTTTCATGTTATCTTTTGTCTTGCCTGTGTAATCGACACCATAAGGCGGATCAGTAAGCAGCATATCAATTTGGCAACCATCCACAAGTAATGCGACATCATTTTTATCTGTTGAATCCCCACACATTAACCTGTGACGTCCGAGTTGATAAATCTGACCGCGTTTCGATTTTGGTTCATCTTGTATTTCGCAATCATAATCATCATAC
>CAMGDO010000001.1 GCA_946042585.1 uncultured Clostridia bacterium | reverse complement strand
TCTGCGCCGTATTCAGCTGCGCGGAAAGGTCGGTGATCTGCGCATTGGCGGTGTCCAGCGCGGATTGCTTGTCGGCGGCGTCTTCCTGCGCTGTGTTCAGGCTGACCTGAAGCGTATCCACCTGCGACTGAAGCGACGCGCTGCGAGAATGCGCTTCGTCCAGCTGTGTCTGCAATGCAGCGGTGGCGGCCTGCTGCCGGGCATTCAGAACAAAGGGGATGGTCAGAAGCCCCAGACACAGCAGAATGATGAGGATGATCCATAGCAGTTTCTTTTTCATGCAGTTCGTCCTTTCTCAATCGTCAGGAGGGGAAAACGCCTGCTTCGCGCAGGGCGGCTTTGAGATAAAGAGGGAGAAAATGGGAGAATACAACGAATACTTTTCCATTATTATAGCAAATACTGCCAGGAAAGGAAAGAGAAAAAAACCCCGAAACAGGACTGTTTCGGGGGAATTGTCAGCAGTTGACGGGCGAATCCGTCATCAGATGGATGATTTCGTTGTTGGTTTCGCGCATGCCCTGGGTGGAGAGCAGGCCGACGCTGCGGATGGTGGCCTCCACGCCCTTCATGACGATGCCGTCGCCGCCGCGGAATTCCTGCCCCTGCTGATACATATGAAAGCCGAGAATGCCTGCGTCCACCGCCGCGGCGATCTTCGCCGCGCAGCTGGCCTTGGCGCCGTCGCATACGATGCCCGAGACAATGGCCAGCGCGTTGACCACCGTGTGGATGACTTCCTGATAGCCGCCGCCGCTCAGATAGGCAATGCCCGCGCCGGCGGCAGCGCCCGCGCTGACTGCGCCGCAATAGGCGCTGAGTGTGCCGATGCCGGTTTTCTGATGGATGGCGATGAGATTGGACAGCGCCAGCGCGCGCAGAAGCGCCTCGTGAGAAGCGCCCAGCGCCTGCGCATATTCGATGACGGGAACGGAGCAGGCAATGCCCTGATTGCCGCTGCCCGAATTGATGATCACGGGCAGCTCACTGCCGTTCATGCGCGCGTCGGAGGCCGCTGCGGCCATGGCCCGGGCGCGCGTGCGCACATCGCTGCCATAGGCGCTCAGCAGCACCTTGCCGATGTTCGCGCCGTAGTCGTGGGCCATGCCGTCTCGGGCGATGGCGGTGTTGTATTCAATCTGGCGATTGAGCACGTCCTCCACATCCGGCAATTCGACTGTTGAGGCAAAATCCCAGATACCTTCCATGCTCAGAAGCGACCGGTCGACGCGCTCAGCGGTTTTTTGCAGGACGGCGGGCTTTTCAAGCAGCACGCATCCATCCTTTTCGATGAGCACCAGATTGGTGTGAAAATGAACGATACGCACCCGGACATACGATGACTGGGCATACAGGGTGAGCAGGATATCAAACACCGCGCCGTTATCCACCGGGCGCACCTCGATGGGCGTTTTTTCCAGGTAGTCCCTGATGGCGGCGATTTCCTCCGCCGTTGCATCCGAAATGACCTCCAGCTGTCTGTCCGCGCGCCCTGCCACAATGCCTGCGGCAATGGCGGCGGGAATGCCCTTGAGATGGTTGGTGTGCGGCACGATGACGCTTTTCACGTTTTTGATGATGCTGCCGCTTACCTGCGCCAGCACCCGAAGGGGAAGGCAGCCAAGCGTCTGCCGTCCAACGGCGGCGGCATAGGATAGAGCAATGGGCTCGGTGCAGCCCATGGCGGGAATCAATTCATCCCTGAGAATCTGCACATAGGCGGCGTAGCGCGCGTCTGTCTTTTGCATGCGGTCTGCCCTCCGGCAATGGATAGGATAATGCTATTATAGCACGGACGGACGCGACAGGCAAACGCTTTGGATGGATGCTGCTACCGCTGCGCAGGAAAAGACTGCACGCACTGCGCCTGGACGGGCAGCATGGCGGTGTAGCGCGCAAGGTATTCCAAAAAGCCAGTGACATCTGCGCTGTCTGGCTGGATGGTGACGACCTGCGCATCGGAAAACACGCGCTTTTCCAGATAGTCCGGCAGCGTTTCGCCCTGCTGTCTGCGCAGCATATAGGCAGATAGCAGCGCCATGCCGTAAGGGCCGCCCTCGCCTGCGGTTTCCAGCACGGAAACCGGAGCGTTGACCGCTGCAGCCAGCAGACGCTGACCGGCCGCAGGCGTTTTGAAGAAGCCGCCGTGCGCGGTCAGGCGGTCGATTCTGAGGCCTTCCTGCCTGATCAGAAGATCCAGCCCGAGCTTGAGCGTCGCCAGGGCGGACATCATATGCGCGCGCATGAAATCCGCCAGACTGAAGGCGGCGTCCGGCGTTCGGACAAACAGCGGCCGCCCTGCGTCAAGCCCCGTGATGCCCTCTCCTGCAAGGCAGTTGAAGGACAAAAGGCCGCCGCCGTCGGGCTGCCCCTCAAGGGCAAGGCGGAACAGGCGGTCAAAGGCGTCTTCCGGAGAAACCTTTGTACCCATCAGCGCGCTGAACTCGCAGAAAAGACGCACCCATGCGTTGATGTCTGCCGTGCAGGTATTGCAGTGCACCATCGCCACGGGTTTGCCGTCCGGCGTGGTCACCATATCGATTTCCCGGTGCGGCGCGAGTGGATGGTCGGTCACCAGCATGGCAAAGGCGCTGGTGCCGGCGGAAACATTGCCCGTGTGTACGCGCACGGAGTTGGTGGCTGTCATGCCGGTGCCGGCGTCGCCTTCGGGCGGGCACAGGGGAATGCCGGGCTGGAATTCCCCGGAGGGGTCAAGGAACGCAGCGCCGCGCGCGCAAAGCGTGCCGGCCTGCTCCCCGGCGGGCAAAACGGCGGGCAATAGCGCTGCCAGCTGCCAGTCATATCCCATCTGCTGACGCCTTTGCTCAAACAGCTTCAGCTTCTGCGCATCATAGCACAGGGTGTTATCACTGATGGGGAACATGCCGGATGCGTCGCCCACACCCAGCACGTTTTCTCCGGTCAGCAGATGATGCACATAGCCTGCCAGGGTCGTCAGGTGCGCGATGCGTTCCACATGCGCTTCGCCGTTGAGCATGGCTTGATAGAGATGCGCAATGCTCCACCGCTGGGGGATATTGCAGCCAAGCAGGGCGCTGAGCGCCTCCGCGGCGGGGCCGGTGCAGGTGTTTCGCCATGTGCGAAAGGGCGCAAGCGGCTGCCAGCTTTTGTCAAAGGCCAGATAGCCGTGCATCATGGCGGATACGCCCATGGCGCCGGCGGTGCGCAGCGGCTCGTGATAGCGGCGAAAGAAGTCCTCCTTCAGCGCCTGAAAGCATGCGCGAACGCCGGTGTGGATGGCTTCCCAGGAATAGGTCCAAATTCCCTGCTCGCAGACGCTTTCCCAGCTGTACGCGCCGGACGCGAGGGGACGGTGCCTGTGATCTGTCAGGACGGCCTTGATGCGCGTGGAGCCCAGCTCGATGCCGAGGGTGGTGTTTGAAAGATCCATGGCGGGTTCAGCCCCTTTTCATGCGTCAAACTTGAACGAGAAGAGATCCGCATCCTGCAGAAGGAAGCGCAGGCGCACGGGCTTTGCGTTCAGGGAGGACAGATCGCCTGCGAAGGCGACGCGGCGGTCGGTGGAGTCGCCAAACAATTCGCCGCTGTCAAAGCCGTCCAGCGCGTTGCCTGCCTCATCCAGCAGGCTGATGCGAACGGAGCCGGCGGCGGAGGTGGAGAAATTGATATGCAGGCTGCTGCCCGCAAACAAAAACGGGAGCGTAACCACCTGCTGCTCTTCCTCATCTGCGCGTATGCTGACAAAGCCGTCCATCCGCAGCGTATAGCGGAAAACCTGTGCGGGCTCGTCCGTCCAGCAGTTATTGACGGAGTAGAAGGACAATTCCCTGTCCTCGCCATAGACCTGCGTGGGCGTTGCCAGCATGCCGTAGGCAGCGTATGCGTCGCCGTACAGCCAGCGCTTGCGGCTTTCGGGGCCGGGCGTGAGGAAGGCTTCGCCATAGCGGTAGAAGCTGCCGCCGTCGCGCGAAACCATGAACAGTCCGTCCGTGAGGGCGGTGCCAAAGCGCGGATTGAACTGCATGCGCCATTTGCGGTGCTCCGCGCCGCACAGCGCGTCATATCCCTTCGTCCATTCCCCACGGTCGGTATACCGCGTGGGAAAGGCGACAAACAGGTGCGGCGCGCGGAAATAGGGCTGCACATTGTTGGTATACATCTGATAATCCCGGGTGCAGCGGCGGTAGGAAATGCGCTGCGGCGCCGACCAGGTGCGAAAATCTGCGGAGGTCATATACCGGATGTCGCGGATGCCGTCGTGGAAATCGCGGAAATAGCAGAAATACTGCTGCCGCAGCGGGTCATAGAATGCGGAATTGTAGGAATCAAAATGTCCCTGACTGCACATTAGCCAGCCATTTTCAAAATGAATGCCGTCGCCGCTGGTCATGCACCACAGCTCATGACCGGGGCGGGTGTATACCGCCTTGTAGCGCTGCGAGGAGGGACAGGCGGGGTTTGTATCCCGAAACACATGGAATGCATCCATGGTGTCGGTGATCATCACGATATTGTTTTTCCTGCTGCCCTGAAATTCAAACAGATTCAATTCTGGCTTGACCCAATGCACGCCGTCCCGGCTCTCGGCGTAGTTGATATGATGAAAGGGCGGGTCGTGACGGGTGTGCTCCACATTGTACATGGGCATGGACAGATAATACATTCTGAACAGGCCCTGATCCTCAAATACGGTATAGTATACCCATCCGTCGGCTTCCCAGGGCGCATCATTGGTCATGATCAGCTCCCGGCGCACGGGATGGTGCAGAACGCGGCGCGCGGTTGTTTTTTGCGCGTCCAGCAGGCAGTCGTCCACAAACAGTTCACGGCGGTTTCCGATATTCAGCATAGGCATCAGTCCCTTTCGGCAATGTTTTGTGAGCGGTACAGATAAACCCGCAACGGGAAATGCTGCGCCGCAGCACGCGGCGCAGCAGAAGAGGCGTTTGCGCGTCAGTCGATGGCGGAGGGCAGCTCATTGTAGCGATCAATGCCCGCCTGACGCAGCGTGATCATGTCTTCCAGACCGTAGTTGCCGAGCTTTTTGAGGTAATCGGCCCAGGTGGCGTCGTTCAGCTCCACTTCGCCCTTGATGAACTTCGCGTGCATGGAGATGGCGTAGTTCTCCAGATCCATGTAATAGGTCAGATCGGTCAGCTCGTCGTCGGTATGCTTGTACTGCAGGGAGTAGGCGGTACGGCGTACATCGTACACGCCGGAATCCGACCACAGCTTGGTCTGCCAGTTGTTCTTGTCATCGCTGCCGACCACCACGTCATCCACCAGGGGATTGATATAGGCGGGCGCGAACATCACGCACTGGCTCATGCGATACTTGTAGTAGCTGGCGTAAGTATCGGGGAAGGAGCGGGTGGCGCCGTAGGCATGCTTGCCGTCGGTGTATTCATAGGTGTAGCCATAGCCGTCGCTGCTTTCCTGCTGGGAGGGGCCCAGGCGCGTGGCCAGGGAGGCTTCCGTGGTGACCAGCCAGTTCATGAACTTCATGACGACTTCGGGGTGCTCGCACTTGTCGGTAATGGCGAGGGTGGCAACCTGGCGCTGATAGTGGATGGAGGTTTCGGGCCATACGGGGGTTTCGCACACGGGGCTGGTCAGCGCAGGCATGGCAACATACTTTTCATAATCCTTGACCAGGGCGGTGACGCTTTCATTGGGCACGCCCACCAGCTCGCTGGAGAGCTTGCTCTGCTTTTTCGTGGTGTCCTGGGTGAAGAATTCGTTGTCCAGCAGCCCTTCGGCGTACAGCTTGTGCATGTATTCGAGATACGCACGGTAGTTTTCCTGCGCGGGAACGAATACATACTGGCCGTCGATGATATCATGCATGCGATCGGTGAAGCCGAAGGCATACAGAATGAAATTGTTGAGGGGCTTGTTGTTGGTGCCTTCGCTGCACAGCGTCAGGGGGATTTCATCCGCCTGATTGTTGCCGTTGGGGTCCTTGTCGCGGAAGGCCTTGAGCACTTCGTACAATTCATCCGTGGTGGTGGGGATTTCCTTGTCCACGGCCTGGAGCCATTCGCTGTTGATGGTGGTGCAGTGCGGCACAGCGGAGCGGGGGGCATAGGAAATCATGGGGATCACATAGATGGCGCCGTTGTCGTGGATGGTGCCCTTGACCACATCGGGATATGCTTCATACAGCGCGGCGACGTTGGGGGCGTATTCCTTGATCAGGGGCTTGAGATCAATCAGCTTGCCGTCATAGCCGTATAGAAGCTCATCGTCCTGGGTGATGTCGGCAAAGAACACATCGGGATAGCTGTTGGAAGTGAAGGCAAGCGTTTTCCGGTCGTTCCAGGCGGCGGATTCCACCAGCTCAAACTCGAAGCGGATATTGGTCAGCTCCTCCACATGCTTGACCCACCACATGTCGGTGAAATCCTCGGGATGGCTGGCGTTGCGCTTGAGCATCACGGTGATGGTGACTGGCTCCTCCGTTAGCGGCAGCGCGATATCCTTCTGCCAGAATACGGGGTAGTCCTCGGTCAGGTTGATCGTCTGGCTGTATTCGGACAACGTTTCCGCCGATGCAGCCAGCACAGAGCATACGAGAAGCAGACTGAGAAGGATGGTTGCAAGACGTTTCATGGTGTTTCCTCCTGTTTTGAATTATGATGTTTTGCGATGGTTCATAAAGATGTCGGAGAGCGGCAGCCTGTGGTGTTTCCAGCCTCCTTTCCGTGCGCCGGCGGCTTTCTCCGTATTATCCCTTGATGGAGCCCATCATCACGCCCTTGGCAAAGAAGCGCTGCAGGAAGGGGTAGACAACGAGCAGAGGAATGGTGGATACGATGATCAGCCCGTATTTCATGGACTCGCGCAGCTGCTGGAGGCGCACCATGTCGGCCAGCTCCTCCGGATCCGAACCCATGAAATCCTGCGTCTGTCCCATGATGAGGATATTGCGCAGATGCACCTGCAGGGGATAAAGCTTGGAATCATTCAGATAGATCATGGGGGTGAAATACGCGTTCCATTCGGCCACGGCAACATTGAGCGCGATGACGGCGATGACCGGCTTGGCCAGCGGCAGGATGATTTTCAGGAACAGCTTGATATCGGAGCACCCGTCAATGAACGCCGCTTCACTCAGCTCATAGGGAATGGAAGAGGTGTAATAGGTGCGTACCACCACCAGATTGTGCATGGAGACCGTGCCCATCAGGATGATTGGCCAGACGGTGTTGAGCATGCCGTAGCGCTGCACCTGCAGATAGGTGGGAATCAGACCGGCGCTGATGAACATGGTCAGCATAAAGTAGAAGGTGATAAAGCCCCGGCCGCGCAGGTTTTTTCTGGACAGGGCATAGGCGGCGCTGAGCGTGGCAAACAGGGAAATGACCACCTTGGACAGCGTGTAGAAAATGGAATTGCGGTAGCCGCGCCAGATGGGCTGGTATTCCAGAATGCGCTGATACCCCTCCAGGGTGAAGCCTTTGGGAAACAGGCGGACATTGCCGCGCACCACTTCCATGGGCTCGCTGACGGAGGCAGAGATCACGAAAATCAGCGGATACAGCACGATGATCATGGCCAGCAGGCTGATGAAGAGCGCCGCGCCATCCACCAGCAGATCGTCCCGGCTGGCAATATGAGCCGTTTTTTTCTTGATTACAATGCTCATATTGCGCTCACCTGCCCCATCTTTTTCACGATCCAGTTGGTTGTCAGCATGATGACCACGTTGACTGCGGAGTTGATCAGACTGACGGCGGTTGAAAGACTGTACTGGGTTTTTTGCAGGCCGATTTTGTAGACATAGGTCGACACCAGCTCGCTGGCTTCCAGATTCAGCGCGTTCTGCATCAGCAGCGCCTTTTCGTGGCCGACGCTCATGAGATTGCCCATCGTCAGGATAAACATGATGGTGATGGTGGGCAGGATGCCGGGGAGGTTGATGTGCCAGATGCGCTGCAGGCGGGAGGCACCGTCGATCATGGCCGCCTCGTGCAGGGAAACGTCAACGCCTGCCAGCGCTGCCATGAATATGATGGCGCCATAGCCGGTCTGCTGCCACATGCCGGAACACACATACATCCAGGGGAAAGCCTTGCTGCTGGTCAGACAGTCGTTCGCGTTGGCCCCCAGCGCCTGAAACAGATGCGTCAATACCCCGATGTTCTGATCGAACATGATGTTGACAATGGCGATGAGGATGGTGTAGGAAATGAAGTAGGGAGCATAGGTGACGGTCTGCACCACTTTTTTATAGCCCGGATTGCGCAGCTCATTGAGCACCAGCGCCAGAAAAATCTTGAGCGGGAAGGCAATCAGCACGCCCAGCACGCTCAGTGTCAGCGTGTTTCCCACAAGCTGGAGCATATTGGGCGATTTCAGAAAGCGCCTGAAATGCTTCAGCCCCACCCATTTGCTGTCCAGAATGCCCAGGGAGGGTTTGAAATCGCGGAAGGCGATCTGAATGCCCCACATCGGCGCGTAATGAAAGAACGCTATCAGCAGCACGGCGGGAATGAGCAGCAGATACAGCTGATAATCGCGCCGGATGTCCTTGCCCAGCTTTTGCCAATAGATGCCGCCGGCTTTCATCGCATGCCGTCCTTTCTCGCGCGCGGATATTTCTGCGATATGCGCTGCATCGTTCCCAGCACTTCTCTTCCGCCCTTGATAATGCTCCAGGTATCGGTGCTGGCGGAAATGAAGTCCACGCCCTTGCTGATCCAGTGCTCCAGCTCCTCCGCGTCATCCGACCCGGTGGAAAGCCCCACGGGCAGCCCGGCTGCGTGACCGATGGCAATGGCGCGGTCAATCAGCGCGTTGGTTTCGCCCCGGCGGTTGTCGCCGAGATTGCCCACAGAGCCGCTCATATCCATCGGGCCGATGATAAAGCCGTCCACATGGGGGATTTTGGTCATCTCTTCCATGCAGCAGACGGCCTGGCGGCTTTCGATCTGCAGAAAGCGCATCATCTCGTTGTTGCCGCTGCTGATGTAGTCATCCGCGCTGTCCACGCCATATCGAATGGCGCGGAACGGGCCGAAGCCACGCTTTCCTTCCGGCGGATAGATGCACATATCGATGGCGCGCTGCGCCTCCTCCACGCTGTTGATCTGCGGAAACAGCACGGCGTCGGGGCCGGCCTCCAGCACGCGCTTGGCATGCGGCACATCATTCCAGCAGATGCGCACCAGAGATGGAACGCCCGCTGCTTTTGCGCCGATGAGGTGGATTTCCATCTCCTTGAAGCTGGTGGAAATATGCTCCATATCAAACCACAGATAGTCAAAGCCCAGGCTGCCCATCAGCTCGGCGACCCGGTGATCAGTCAGATTGACATGTGTGCCCAGAAGCCGTTTTCCGGAGTTCAGCCTTTCGCGAAATAGGTTCATATGCGTGCCTCCTGTTTATCCTGTGTAGTTAATGATATTATACGGAGGCGAAAATTAGAATGGAATACAATTTCATAAATTTCACAAAATTTCATTGCAGATTGACTATTTTGCGGATTTGCTTTATAATCTGGTCAGAAACAAGAGGGAAACGGGAGGATATGGCATGATTTCACAAAGGCTGATTGCACAGAAAGCAGGCGTATCCTATGCAACGGTTTCACGCGCACTGACGCACAGCGCCCGGGTGAGTCCGGAAACGATGCAGCGCATCCGCCGGGCGATGGATGAGCTGGGCATAGAGCATATCGAGGATATGTTTCTGGGGAGAAACGCATCCTCCAGTCTGGTGCTGGTGGTGGTTGGGGATATTTCCAAGGAGTTCTATGCGAATATCATCATCGGGCTCAGCTCCGTCCTCAGCAGGCACCGCTATAACATTGTGCTGTGCAACAGCAATTATGACGCCGCCGTGGAGATGGAGGCGATTCAACGGGCGCAGGAAGAGCGATATGCCGGCATTGTCATGATTACCGTGACGGAATCCAGGGAGCTGGTGGCATTTTTGCAGAACACGGACATTCCCGTGATTCTGGTGAACCGCTATATCCGCTCTCTGGATCTGGATGTAGTGCGCATAGACAACTATCGCGGCGGGTATCTGGCGGCGCAGCATCTGATCGAAAACGGACACAGAAGAATCGCGCATCTGGCAGGGCCGCGCAATTCCGCCACGGCGGAGGACCGCCTGCGCGGGTTCAGGCATGCGATGATTGACAGCGACCTGCCCATGGAGGATTCGTGGGTGATTTTCGGCGATCTTTCGCGCGAGTGCGGCAAGAGCTTCGCCGCGTTTCTGGCAGAGAAGGACTTCACCGCTGCGTATATCGGCAATGATTATATGGCGGCCGGGGCGGTGCATCAGCTGCTCAAGCTGGGCAGGCGAATCCCTGAGGATATCAGCATCATCTGCTTTGACGATTCGCCGCTGGTCAATGAAGACGGGCTGAATATCACTTGCCTGAGCTGCGACCCGACGATGATGGGCTGCTCCACCGCTGAAATTCTGCTGGGACGCATTGCGGAGCCGCTGGGGCGCTGCGTAAAAACCATCTACTCACCGACGCTGATCAGGCGGCAGAGCGTGAAACGCCTGACATAACCCTGCCGGGGGATACGGCGCTCGAAAGGAAAGAAAGCATATGATGAAGATACTGTTCGTCTGCCACGGCAACATCTGCCGCAGCCCGATGGCGGAATTTGTGATGAAGGACATGGTGCGCGCGGCGGGGCGGGAGAGCGAATGGGAGATTGCGTCGGCGGCGACCAGCACGGAGGAGCTGGGCAATCCCGTGTATCCCCCGGCGCGGCGCAAGCTGGCAGAGCTGGGCATTTCCTGCGCGGGCAAGACGGCGCGGCAGATGAGAAGTCAGGATTATGCGCGCTATGATTATCTGATTGGCATGGATACATGGAATATCCGCAATATGCTGCGCATCTGCGGCGGCGATCCGCAGGGGAAAATCTCCCGGCTGCTTGACTGGACCGCGCAGCCCGGCGATGTGGCGGATCCCTGGTATACAGGCGATTTTGACGCGACGCTGCGCGATGTGAAGGCAGGCTGCGCTGCGCTGCTTGAGCGCATAAAATAGGCAGCGCAGGGAAAACCTGTTTGCAGGGCCGTGGGCCCGCAAGGAGGTTTTGTATGGAAAAAATCAGGGTGATACAGTACGGCTGCGGCAAAATGAGCAAGTATATTCTGCGCTATCTGTATGAAAAGGGCGCGCAGATTGTGGGCGCGATCGACGTGAACCCGGATATTCTGGGCATGGATATCGGCGATTACGCGGGCCTGGGTGTAAAGACGGGCGTCATGATTTCCGATGACGCCGAGGCGGTATTGGACGGCGCCGATGCCGATGTGGCGGTGGTGACGCTGTTTAGCCTGGTCAGCGATTGCTATGAAGCCTTTGAGCGGTGCCTGGAGCGCGGCATCAATGTGATTACCACCTGCGAGGAGGCGACCTTCAGCTGGACGACGGATCCCATGCACACCAACCGGCTGGACGCGCTGGCCAAGGAGCATGGCTGCACGTTTGTGGGCAGCGGCATGGAGGATATCTTCTGGGTCAATATGGTGGCGCTGGCGGCAGCCGGCTGCCACACCGTCCGGCGCATTGAGGGCGCGGTGAGCTATAATGTGGAGGATTATGGTCTGGCGCTGGCACGGGCGCACGGCGTGGGGCTGACAAAAGAGGAATTTGAGCAGCAGCTGGCGCATCCGTCGGAGATTGAGCCAGCCTATGTGTGGAACAGCAACGAGGCATTGGCGCAGCGTCTGGGGCTGAGCATCATGCGCCAGACCCAGAAGTGCGTGCCATATTTTGACAAGAAGGATGTGTATTCCCAGACACTGGGGCAGAATATCCCCGCCGGACGGTGCATCGGCATGGCGGCGGTGGTGACCACGGAGACCTATCAGGGCGTGGTGCTGGAAACGCAGTGCATCGGCAAGGTATATGGCCCGGAGGACGGCGATATGTGCGACTGGAAAATTACCGGCGAACCCGATACGCGCTGGCAGGTGCACAAGCCTGCAACGGTGGAGCATACCTGCGCCACCATTGTCAATCGCATTCCCAGCCTGCTGCGCGCCCCGGCGGGGGTTGTGACGGTGGATCAGCTCGAATGCGTGCAATATATGCCCTATCCACTGGGCATCTGCGGGAAATACTGAAGCATGCGGCGGCGCGGACGCCGCTTTTTTGTTGCAGATGATTGTTTTTTGTATGGAAGTATGATAAAATGGGAATATCAATACTTTGACAGATAGGAAGTTGCAGACATGAGCAAAAAGAAAATCAAGCGCCCGCAGAAATATCAGAAAAAAGCCGATCCGACCTTTAAGGAATGGTGGGCGCAGCAGTCCGCGAAGACCCAGTGGGTGATCAAGGGGATTGCCATTGCGGTGGTCGTGGTGATTCTCGCCCTGATTGTGTGGTATAATTTTATTTATGACGACGGCTCCCTGAAGGTTCGCAACGACGCGCTGGTGGACGCGCAGGACAACTGGCTGGTGGCCGATCTGGGCGATGGCAAGAACAGCGAATATTACAAGATTGCCACGGTGGATACGCCCGAAGGCTATGTGCTCAGCGATGAGGATGTGGACGGCACGTCCACCGCAGTGGATCTGCGCACCAGCTTCGTCTTCAAGCCCGTGGATGAGGACAGCCCGCTGAACTATGTGTATGTGCTGGGCATCGCCAAGACGCCGCAGGAAATGGTGGAGCAGGCACACAATGCGCTGGGCAGCATGGTCGGCGAGGACGGCTCCATCACCGATATTACTGACTACAAGACCGAAAAGGGCACAGCCAGGTATTTCTCCTATCAGATGGTCTATGAATCGGAAGACGGCTCGGGCGTCATGAAGTACACCCAGGCGCTGGCCTTCTATATGCCCACGGGCTATAAGGGCACGAGCGTGCTGATCTCTGTCAATTGCGCGCCGGAATCCGCCGAGGGCTTTGTGGAAGAGAATGTGCTGCTGGCGGCGGTGGAGGATGTGCTGCCCTGCGTTACGGCGAACGGCCGGTAAAATACAAAAGAAAAACGGAAAACAGCCGCATCTTTGCTTGACACGGCGGATGTATAGCTGGTATAGCGTAATCCCCACAGCATGGAGGAAAGGAGAAAGCATTCATGAAAAAGAACATGGCGATGTGCAAGATGATGCAGATGTCGATGTACATGTGCATGCGTTGCTGTGTTCCTGTGGATGATGTGTTTTCTCAGCGGTAAGCCCCCTTTCCCGAAAGGGGAGGATGGCATACCGGTTTCTGCGATAGAAAAGGGAAGGCTTCATCAAGGCTTTCCCTTTTTTGATTTGCTGAAAGGAGCGGTCACATGCGGATGTCTTTTCCTGTGCTTTGGATTCGGAGCAGCTGTGAAAGCCGCCGAATGCGGCGGTGAGATGAAGGTAAATACGTTTTCCCGTTGCTCACAGCCAAAGAAAAGAAATAAAAAAAGGAGAAAAACCAGGAAAAAGTTTGCTGCGATCATTTTGTCCCTGGCTCTCACAAGCTGGAGGCGGCCGGCGTGATCAGGCTCAGGGAAGGCGCCGGCATCACCGCCACCAAGCGCGACATTGTGGAAAAGCCCGAAAACCTGAAAATTGAAGAGATTGAAGCCGCTCAGCTGCCCGTTCAGCTGCCCGATCTCGACTGTGCCATCATCAATTCCAACTATGCCATTTCCGCTGAGATCAATCCCGTGGCGGATTCCCTGCTGATCGGTCTGCCGCTGGGAATTCCGCTGGTGGCGGGGGAGGGAAAAGGCGTGCTGCCCCTGCCTCGGAGCGTGATGCGCATACTGAATGTGGTTATTAACCTGCTGCGTTCCGTGCCTTTCCTGATTCTGATGATTCTGGTGGAGCCGCTGGTGCAGGTGTTCCAGAGCATTGGCACGCATCTGGCGGTGAAGCTGGACAAGCGTATCCGCTGAAGACGGAGCTGATTCAAAAAATAAGAACGCTGGCGGGCTAAAAGTCCGCCAGCGTTCTGTTTGCTTGCTTATGCTTCGGGGGGTTCTTCGGGCGCTTCGTCCGGCATGCCAGACGGTTCAGCCTCCTGCGGCTCTTCCTTTTCAGCGCGGGCAACGCCCACGATGCGGCTTCCGTTGTCCACACGCATCAGGCGTACGCCCTGCGTGGAACGGCCGCACACGCGGATGCTGTCCACTCCTGTGCGGATGACCGTGCCGTCGTCGGTGATGAGAATGACGTCCTCTTTCTCATTCACCATCAGCTGCGCCGCAAGGCAGCCGGTCTTGTCGGTCAGATTCATGGCGGTGACGCCCTGACCGCCGCGTCCCTGCTCGCGGTATTCATCGGGAGAGGTACGCTTGCCATAGCCGTTTTCGGTGATGGACAGCACAAGGCTGTCTTCATCCACCACGCACATGGAGATCACGGCGTCCCCGTCGCGCAGCTTCATGCTGCGCACGCCCTGGCTGGCGCGCCCCATGGAGCGCACATTGGCTTCGCTGAAACGGATGGCCTTGCCCAGACGGCTGCCCATGAGCAGCTCGCGGTGACCATCGGTCAATTCCACAGACACCAATTCGTCATCCTCGCGCAGGATGATGGCGATCAGGCCGCTCTTGCGCAGATTGGAGAATTCCTCCAGCGGGGTTTTCTTGATCAGTCCCTGCCGCGTGGCCATCATCAGATAGTGGCCTTCGGGCATGTCGGGCATGGGGATCATGGTGGTGACCTTTTCGCCCGATTGCAGCTGCAGCAGGTTGATAATGGCTGTGCCGCGCGCCGTGCGCCCCGCTTCGGGAATCTGGAAGCAGCGCAGCGTATAGCAGCGTCCCAGATTGGTGAAGAACATGATATCTTCATGCGTGTTCACCACGCGGATCTGCTCGGCATAGTCTTCTTCGCGCAGGCTCTGCCCCGTCACGCCCTTGCCGCCTCGGTTCTGCGCGTGGTAGGTGCTCTTGGGCAGGCGCTTCACATAGCCGAAATGCGTGAGCGTGACCACCATATCATCGCGGGCAATCAGGTCTTCCACGTCGATTTCGCCTTCGATGGCGCTGATTTCGGTGCGGCGCTCATCGCCGAACTTGTCGCGGATGACGGTGAGCTCATCGCGGATGACGGAGAGCAGCAGGCTTTCGTCCGCCAGAATGGAGCGCAGATAGGCGATGGTCTTTTCCAATTCCTGATACTCAGCCAGCAGCTTGTCGGCTTCCAGACCGGTGAGGCGGGCCAGACGCATATCGAGAATGGCCTGCGCCTGCTTGTCGGAGAAGTCAAAGCGGGCGATCAATTCGGCCTTGGCAGAGGGGGTATCCTTGCTGTGGCGGATGATGTGGACGATTTCGTCGATGTTGTCCAGCGCCTTGAGCAGGCCTTCCAGAATGTGAGCGCGGGCCAGGCTCTTGTCCAGATCATACCTGGTGCGGCGGGTCACAACATCCTTCTGGTGCTCGATATACCAGTGCAGCATGTCGCGCAGCGACAATACCTGCGGCTGCCCGTGCACCAGCGCCAGCATGATGACGCCGAAGGTGTCCTGCAGCTGGGTGTGCTTATACAGGTAGTTGAGCACTACCTGGGGCTGCACATCGCGCTTGAGGTCGATGACCACGCGCATGCCGTTACGGTCGCTCTCATCGCGGATGTCGCTGATGCCGTCCAGACGCTTTTCGTGCACCAGCTCGGCGATCTTTTCCACCAGCTTGGCCTTGTTGACGCCATAGGGAATTTCTGTGATGACGATGCGGTCGCGTCCGTTGCCCATGGCTTCGATTTCGCTCCTGGCGCGCACGATGATGCGGCCGCGGCCGGTGTGATAGGCCTCGCGGATGCCGCTGCGCCCCAGAATGACGCCGCCGGTGGGGAAATCGGGGCCCTTCACATGCTCCATCAGGTCGTCCAGGCTCGCGTCGGGCTTTTCCATCAGGCAGATGGCGGCGTTGATCACCTCCGTCAGATTGTGCGGCGGAATGTTGGTGGCCATGCCGACGGCGATGCCAGAGGAGCCGTTGACCAGAAGATTGGGGAAACGCGAGGGCAGCACGGTGGGCTGCATCAGCGTTTCGTCAAAGTTCGGCATGAAATCAACGGTGTCCTTGTCGATTTCGCCGATCAGGTATTGCGTGATTTTTGCCATGCGCGCTTCGGTATAACGCATGGCGGCGGCGCCGTCGCCGTCCACAGAGCCGAAGTTGCCCTGACCCTCCACCAGCATGTAGCGGGTGGAAAAATCCTGTGCGAGGCGAACCATGGCGTCATACACTGCCGCGTCGCCGTGGGGATGATATTTACCCAGCACATCGCCCACAATGCGCGCGCTCTTGCGGTAGGGCTTGTCGGGCGTCATGCCCAGCTCGTTCATCGCATACAGAATGCGGCGGTGTACGGGCTTGAGACCGTCGCGCACATCGGGCAGGGCGCGGTTAATGATAACGGCCATGGCATAGGAAATGAAGGATTTCTGCATTTCCTGTTCCAGATTGATGGGAATCAGACGATCCTGAATATCACTCATGATTTCATTCCTTTCGCCGGGACATAAGGCGGAAACAGCGTTGGCGGAAAAGGCGCGGCATGCCGGCGTATGGCATGCTTTGGCAAAGCCTTCTCGTGCCGGAGCGCCTCCTTACAGATCCAGATCCGTGACCATATTGTAGTTTTGCTCGATGAATTCACGGCGGGGCTCCACCTTGTCGCCCATCAGCAGGCTCATGATTTCGTCGGCAGCCATGGCGTCCTCCACGCTCACCTGCATCATGGTGCGCGTTTCGGGGTTCATGGTGGTGGTCCACAGCTGCTCGCTGCTCATCTCGCCCAGACCTTTGTAGCGCTGGATCTCGGGCTTGGGATCGCGGCCGATGCGATCCAGGAGCTTTTGCAGCTCGTTGTCGTCGTATACATAGTGCTCCTGCTTGTTTTTCGTCACCTTGTACAGCGGCGGCATGGCGATATAAACATATCCGTTTTCGATCAGCGGGCGCATGTAGCGATCTGTCTCTTATACACATCTGAC